>JAFAPB010000076.1 GCA_019247335.1 Candidatus Kaiserbacteria bacterium | reverse complement strand
GCGCGGTCGACATCGGCCACGGCAGGCACGTCTACTCGCTTATGCATGCGCTCCTCGAGGCGAAGGGCGGACCGATATCGGCAGCTCGTCACAACCACACGACGATGACGCGGCTGAATGCCATCATGCGGGACGCAGGGAAGCCGTTCGGCGTCTACGCCACGACGGTGCACACGAATGAGCCGTGGAGCGCACGGCAATCGCAGCTCTATCGTCTAGAATCGGAGACCGTCTGAACACATTCCCGGCGAAGGTCAGCCTTCCCGGGACTTCTTATTGTCAATTAAGACTTCATAAAAGGCTCATCATGAAGAGCGTAGGGTGCCGCCCAGGGGCAGCAAAGTACTGGAGGCCTGATGAAACACATTGCCACCGCGCTCCTTCTTCTGGCAGGCACGGCATCCGCTCCGCAAGCAGCGCACGCGGCGCGCTACTGGATCTGCCCGAGGCCGACCTATGCCTACACGGTACCGAGCTACACCTATACGACCGTGTGGGTCCAGCGCACCGTCAGAACTCGCGTCTTCACGCGACGGCGCGGTTGCTGTTGGTGAGGCAGCCATCCAAGACCGGGCAGCGGGGCTCTGTGCTCCGCTGACCCCATTTATTTATTATTTATTCTCTAAAAAATTATGCAGTTCGTCCGTTCGTTCTTCAGCAGCTACTGGGTTCTTGGATTTTGTATAGGACTTTTCGCGTGCAGCCTTTTATTCCTACTTTTCGTGCCGCTCTCGCATACGCACGCCGGCTCCCTCGCTATTCAGACCGCTCATGCGGAAGGCGGCGGAGGCGGAGATGGGGGAGGCGGTGACGGCGGCGGAGGGGACGCGGGCGGAGACAGCGGTGGCGATTCTTCGGGCGGCGACTTCGGCGCCTCGTCCGACGGCGGTTGCGGATGCGGCAGCGCCGATGTCGGCATCGCAGCAGATTCCGGCTTCGGCGTAGCCGATGAAGGCAGTTTCGGACTAGCGGACGATTCAGGCTTTGCAGCCGATTTCGGTTGCGGCTGCTCCGAGGCCGACACCGGCGGTGAAGGCGTGGGCTCGCCATCACCTTTCTTCGTCCCGACGACGTTTTCGACGCCGCGTATACCGTCGACTCCGTTTGTTCCCCAGACGCCGACCGTACCCAATACTCCGGTGACGCCCTACACGCCACCGACTACGCCTACGACGCCCTCGACTCCGACGACGCCTTCTACCCCGACGAATCCGCCGTATACGCCTCCATATACGCCGCCGTCTTCGTACGTCTATCCGACGACATATAACTCGACGATGAGCTCGACAGTGAATACCAACATCAACAAGCATTTCTGCACCGACTTCAGCTGCAATTACACCGACAACAGCAGCTACAACGTTGACAATTCGATCAACGGAAGTTTCAACACCGACAATTCGATCAACGGCAGCTTCAATAGCACGGTCAGCAACAGCTACAACACAAGCAACAGCAACAACAGCACCGTAAGCTATGTTCCGCAGCCCGCGCAGACCTATACGCCGAATTACAACGTCGTATACACACAGCCGATCTCGTATCAGCAGCCGGCACCGGTCACGTATCAGTATCAGCAGCCGATCACCTACACCCAACCGACGTATACGCAGCCGATCAATTATCAACAGCCGACGTACTACCAACCGCAGCAGCCATACGTGCCGCCGACCTACATGCAGCCGAGCTATCCGCAGTCGAATTACGTACCGATCTCGAAAATCCCTTACACCGGCTTCGATCTCGGAACGCTCGGCGATAGCGCGTATTTCTTCGGCATCATCCTCGCCGCGCTCTCTGGCGCGTACCTCTTGCTCTACTATCGTCCGCAAGCGTTCGGGACACTCTCGAGCCGCATTTTCCGCTTCGCGTAAAAAGAAAGCACCCGGCGTCTCCGTCGGGGCTTTAGGTTGTGCGGGCCTCTAGACGACCCAGATATGCGCGACTTCGCGCTTGCGAGGCGGCATCTCGATGATGCGGATCTTCGCGGCAGCCGGAACGATCGCGTGCTCGGCAGCCGGCGGCACCGGTGCGAGGCCGTTGACCTCGACATCATAGTTGTCGATGTTGCCTTTCCACTTCGCGCGTTCGCGCAGACGACGAAATCCCATCGAGAGCGCCGTTCGCAGTTGAAGCGGCGTGCTCGGGAATTCGATCGTCGTCGTGAATGTCTTCCCACCGAGGTGCACAAGCTCGAAGGTGATGTCGGTCGAATTCGCGGCAGTGTGGCTTGCGTTGGGCATGCCGTCCTCCTACGCTCGTATCCTCGGGATAGTAATACTCGTATCATCGCTCATGATGATCACGTTGTTCTCGTACGTATCCGCACAGAAGTTCCAGGTCATTTCGGCGTGGTGAACCAGAACGGTAAATTCGCGGTCTCCGAACTGTTTCTCAAGACGACGCATGAGGTTGTCCCAGTTGGAATACCAGTACGTACGGCTCGCAAGGCCGGAACCCAGCCAGTGAATAGCCATGCGGTTCTGCTCGATCTCCCGGCTGAAGCGAACCTGCATGATAGGGATTCGGAGATTATGCAGCTGCAGATAGCCTTCAAGCCATCGGTACGGGTTGTCGGAGTCGGTTTTGGCGACCCGGGCGGTTACGCCGAAGCTATTTTTTGCCATGTCGGTCTCTCCTAAAAAGGCGCTTGCAGTATCAGAGCCTATCTTGCTGTGATTGTCAAATGAGGTAGAATAGACCTCTGCGCTAGGCAGACGCGGTCGCGTAAGCGGCCGAGGAAAGTCCGGACACGCCCATTCGCAAGAATGGAGCAGGGTAGCGGGTAACGCCCGTCGTCCGAGAGGATAGGGATGCGAACAGAGACGCCGATGTCGAGAGACTAGGCATCCGCAAGGATGAGCTCCTCGGAAACGCGGAGGTGCAACGGCAAAATTCCTACCTGCGTGCAAGGCCGTGCTTGTTTCGACCACGCGTGGAAACAAGAGTGCCGCCAGAGGTGAGCGGTGACGCTCATCCCAGATACATGCCTGCCCACGACAGAATCCGGCTTATCGGCGCAGCGAAAGAGCGAAGCGAAAGCTTCGCTCTTTCGTTTACCGGGCTATGATATTATCGTGCCTATGACCGTGTTTGAGCGGCTCGATGATATCAACCGATGGCTTCTCACGGCGCTCTGCACGCTCCTGCCGTTTTTCTTCCTCCCCAATGCGTGGATGGCGCCGGTGCAGGCCAAGGCGTTGCTCATGGCGTGCATGCTCATCATTGCCGCGATCCTCTGGATCGTTGCGCGATTTTCCGAGGGGACGCTCCGGATGCCGTGGAATCTTGCGGTCTTTCTTGCCGGACTCGTGCCGCTCACGTACGCGCTCTCGAGCGTGATCACCGGCCGCGCGAGCGTCTCGCTCGTCGGCAGCGGGACAGAATCGGATACGCTCGCGCTCGTGTGCGTTTTCTTTGCCGCCTTCACGCTCACGGCGTCGCTCTTTGCTATGCACCCGCGCCGCATTGTGTATCTGATACGGGGAGTCCTCCTTGGCGCAGCGATCGCACTGCTCGTGGAGATCATTCACTTCGTATTTCCGTCGCTCGCGCTCGGCGGTGCGCTCTCCGGACAGACGGGCAATCTCGTCGGCGGATGGCATGACCTTGCGATCCTCGCCGGTCTCGGCTTTTTCTTTGCGCCCGCGTTCATCGAAACGCCGGTCGGCGCACGACTCTGGCGCACCGCGCTCTTTGCGCTCGCGCTCTTCTCGCTGATCATTCTCGTGATCGCCAATTATCTCGACGTGTGGCTCGCGGTCATTGCCGCGCTCGCGGCGCTGCTGCTTATCCGCGGGTACCGCGCGAGCGGATTCTCCGACGGCGCTTTCTGGCGCATGCAATATCTGCCGCTCGCGAGCATCATAATCGCCGCATTCTTCGCGATCTTCGGCGCATTTATCGTCAACGTCTTGCCGCAAAGCGTGCGTGTCGCGCAGAGCGATGTACGCCCGTCGTGGCAGGGGACGCTCGCGATCGGAGAACAGACGCTCTCGCGCCCCGTTGCGCTCCTGTTCGGTTCCGGACCGAATACATTCACGCGCGAATGGGGACTGCATAAGCCCGTCGATGTGAATCAGACGCAATTTTGGAACATTGATTTCTCCACCGGCGTTGCGTCGATCCCGACCGCGTTCATCACGGTCGGCCTTCTCGGCCTTCTCGCGTGGCTCGCGTTTATCGCGGGCGCGATATTCGTGTGCGCGCGATTCTGGTTCTCCCATACCGATGCTCCGGTCGCGCTCCTTGCGCTCCCGCTCTCGCTCGGTTCGCTCTATCTACTTTCATTCCAGATCCTTTCGATCCCGGGAACGCCGCTCGTTCTTCTATTCTTCGTTCTCTTCGGTTGTACGCTCGCGCTACTCTCGCCGACTTTCTCGCCGCTCAAGAATTTCACGCTTGGCAAAGGCTCCTGGCAGAGCTGGGCGCTCTTACTTGGCACATCGCTCGGAGCGCTCGCCCTCGTTATCGGGGCCGGCGCTGCTGCCCGCGCAACATACGCCGAAGCGCTCGTGAACAAAGCGATCGTGACGTACAACGCGACGCAAAAGACCGACGCGCCGTCAGCGATCATCGCGCAAGCGCTCAAGGTCTACCCCCGCGATGATCGTGCGCATCGCGCGGCGGTCGAGCTCGGCCTCATTTCTCTGCAGAACCTGATCGCGAATGCCGGGTCGGACGATGCGGCCAAAGCACAGCTCCAAGCGGCGCTCAAAGAGACGATCCAACACGGGCTTGATGCGGTCGCGCTCAACGGGGCCGACTATCAGAACTGGCTCTCGCTCGCATCGCTCTATGCGCAGCTTGCTGGATCGAACATTCCCGGCGCGTACGACAACGCTCACGCTGCATTTCAAAAGGCGCTTGCGGAAAATCCGACCTCGCCGGTACCGTATGTGAACCTCGCGCAGCTGGAACTCCTCCAGAACCATCCAGATGTAGCGCTGCAGGATCTCGCGAATGCGATCCGACTCAAGAGCGATTATGCCTCGGCGTACTATTTAGCCTCGCAGATCTACGCCGCGCAGAATGATATGCAAAACGCGCTCCAGGCGGCAGCCGCTGCGGCGCAATACGATTCGAGCGATAGTCAGGCGTGGTACAACCTTGGAATCATCGCCTACGCGGCGAAGGACTATGCGGACGCCGCCGCCGCGCTCAAACAGGCGCTCGTCATCGAACCGCAATACGCGAATGCCATGTATGTGCTCGGCCTCACGTACTATCAGCAGCACGATACGCAAAATGCGCTCGCGACCTTCCAGGCGCTCGACAAGCTCGATTCAAGCCAGCCGGTCGTAAAAGAGATCATCGCCGATCTCGAGGCGGGGAAGCCGATCCCACAAGCGCAAGAGTCGCAGCCCAAAAAATAATATGGCGGCAGCGGCGCGAGCGCGCAATTTCATATGATGCGGCAGCGTCCTGTTTCCGCGCGATCGCGCGCCGCGTCAGCATTCAGCTATTTGTCGTCGGAAGTGCGCGGCCTCCAGGCCGCCGCATACGTGCTCGCCGCCGCAGCGCTCTTCTCGTCGCTCCTTGCGCTTTTGCGCGACCACCTGCTTGCGCATGCGTTCGGCGCATCGACCGCGCTCGATCTCTACTATGCCGCCTTCCGTATACCGGATTTTATCTTCGTCGCGACCGGAGCGCTCGTCTCAGTCTATATTCTGATCCCGGAATTCGCGCGTCGGAGCGATGCCGAGCAGCGACAGTATATGGATACGATCCTCGCGGGTTTCTCGCTCCTCGCGATCCTCTTATGTGCGCTCGCGTACCTCACGGCGCCGATGGTCCTCAAGCGGCTTTTCTCCGAGTTCAGTGCGGAAGGCTACTTGCCCATGCTCACCATCATGACGCGCATTATGCTGCTGCAGCCGATACTTCTCGGGATCTCCAACATCCTCGCGGCCGTTACGCAATCGCGCCATCGCTACCTGCTCTATGCGGTAACAGGCCTCTTTTACAACGCCGGCATGATCGCGGGCGTCGTTTTCTTCTATCCCGTGATGGGGCTGCCCGGTCTTGCGCTCGGTGTCGTCATCGGCGCACTCCTGCATGCTGCGATCCAGATCCCGTCGATCGTCTCCGATGGATTCCTGCACTCGCTACCCAAGATCCACGACGCGCGCGCCTTCATTGAAACGATGCTGGTCTCCGTGCCGCGCGCGCTCGCGCTCTCGATGAGCGAGATCGCGGAGAACGTGCTTATCGTGATCGCCGGTGCGCTCGCGCCGGGATCGATCGCCGTCTTTACCTTCGCGTACAACCTGCAATCGGTGCCGCTCTCGGTGATCGGCGCCTCGTATTCGGTCGCCGCTTTCCCGACGCTCGCGCAGGCACTCTCACGGGGCGCGCGGGATGAATTCGTCGAACATGTCGCCCTCGCGTCGCGCTACGTGCTTTTCTGGTCGCTCCCCGCGAGCGCGCTCGTCCTTGTGCTCCGCGCGCAGATCATCCGCGTCATATTGGGAAGCGGCGCTTTCAATTGGGAGGATACGCGTCTCACCGCCGCAGCATTCGCCCTCTTCGGACTCTCGCTTGCCGCGCAGGGACTCACGCTTCTTATCGTGCGCGCCTACTACGCGGCGGGCCGGACGTTCGTGCCGTTCATCGTCGCAGGCGCGACGGCCATCGCGACGATCGCGTTCTCGTTCATCGGTCTCTTCACATTGACCAATCACGCGTATCTCGATGTCTTGAGCACATTTTTGCGCGTCCAGGGCATTACCGGCTCCAACGTGCTGGTGCTTTCCGCCTCGTACTCGATCGCGAGCATCCTCGGCACGCTGGTCCTCATTGCCCATTTTGAATTCCGCTTCGGCGGATACATGAAGCAGATCGCGCGTGCGGCGCTGCAGGGCGCGCTTGCCGCGGCCGCGACAGGCGTTGCCGCGTACGTGTTCCTCGATCTAGCGAGCTCATTCGTCGTCTCGTCGACGGCGCTCTCCTTGTTCATACAAGGCGCTGCTGCCGGCGTTTGCGGGATTCTCGTGGGCGCGAGCACCTACCGATTGCTCGGTAGCAGAGAATTCTCCGAGACCTATGCCTCGCTCCACGGCCGTCTCGCCCGTCGGCGCACTGCAGCGGTCACGGTTGCGTCCTCTGCGGAGGACCCGGGTACGCCGACGGGCATCTAACGCGACGCTGGGGTATAGTGTGCCGACATGGCAAGGAACATCCGCAATTTTTCGATCATTGCGCACATCGACCACGGCAAATCGACGCTGGCCGACCGTATGCTGGAGTTGACCGGTACGATCGAGGCACGAAACATGCAGGCGCAGGTCCTCGACCGCATGGATCTTGAGCGCGAGCGCGGCATCACCATCAAAATGCAGCCGGTCCGCATGAAATGGGTAGTGGGCGGCGAGGATTACGTCATCAATCTCATCGATACGCCGGGGCATGTCGACTTTTCGTACGAGGTCTCACGTGCGCTCACGGCGGTCGAAGGGGTCGTTTTGCTCGTCGATTCCACACAAGGCGTCGAGGCGCAGACGCTCTCGGTACTTTCAGTAGCAAAAGAGCTCGGGCTCGTCATCGTGCCCGTCGTTTCCAAAATAGATGCGCCGGCGGCGCGGGTCTCCGACATCACAAGCGAGCTCGCGCTCCTTCTTAATTGTGAGGAGAGCGATGTTCTGCCGGTTTCTGGTAAGACTGGCGCAGGTGTGGCGGAGCTTCTCAATGAGGTCGTACGGCGCATTCCGCCGCCGCGCTCGACCGGAGAGCGCGCGCAGGCGTTGATTTTCGATTTCGGCTATTCCGATCATCGCGGCGTGATCGTCTACTGCCGCATCTTCGGCGGGTCAATTCGAAAAGGCGATGCGCTCGCGTTCGTCGCTGCCAATGCGCAATTCGTTGCGCTCGAGGTCGGCGTGCTCACCCCGGAAGAGTCTCCGCGCGACCAACTCATCGACGGTGAGATCGGCTACATCGTGACCGGGATCAAGAAACCGGGACTCGCATCGGTCGGCGATACGGTGACATCGGTGCGTAATCCCGCGCCGGCACTTTCCGGGTACCGCTTTCCCGAGCCCGTCATCTGGGCGAGCGTGTATCCGGAGAGCCAGGATGATCTGCCGATCCTGCGGCAATCGCTCGAGCGGCTTCGGCTTTCGGATTCATCGCTCTCATACGAGGAAGAATCATCCGGCGTGATGGGGAAGGGGTTCCGCTGCGGCTTTTTGGGCATGCTCCATCTTGAGATCATCATCGAGCGTTTGCGGCGTGAATTTACGCTCGAGCTCGTCGTAACGATGCCGACGACCGTGTATCGTGTCACGCATTTGAACGGCGAGATCGAAGATGTGTACGCGCCGGCTCGCTTTCCTGACGACGGACAGGCGAAGCGTGTCGAAGAGATGTGGGCGGAAGTCGACGTGATCACGCCGCCGGAGAGTCTGGGAGCGATCTCGCAGCTTTTATACGAGCACGAGGCGAGTGTCGGCGACACCGAGACCTTGCC
>JAFAPB010000073.1 GCA_019247335.1 Candidatus Kaiserbacteria bacterium | reverse complement strand
GTACGCCAATCGCGTACGACAGCACCTCGGAGAGCGTATCGAAAAATTTCTCGCGCGCGACACGCTCATGGCGGGAATCTGTAACGGCTTCCAGATCATAACGAGCGCGCGAATTCTGTCGGGCGCCCTCTTGGCGAATGACGGCGCGCGATACCTCTGCCGCTGGGTCGATCTTGAAGTCACCGGCAAGAGTCCGTGGCTGACCGGGCTTACGCGATTCTCCGTGCCGATCGCGCACGGCGAAGGAAAATTTTATGCAGATGCAAAGACACTCGATCGTCTCCAGAAAGACGATGCGGTAGCGCTGAAATATGTAGAAGGCGAGACCGCGGCGCACTTCTCGCTGTCGTATAACCCGAACGGCTCAATGGATGATATTGCCGGCATAAGCGGCTACGGCGGGCGCGTCTTGGGACTCATGCCGCATCCGGAGCGCGCGACCCGCTTCACGCAGCTTCCTCATTGGACATACCTGCGTGAACAATATCTGCGCGACGGCATCGAATTTCCCGAAGCAGGTCCCGGCCTTGCCATTTTCAAGAACGCGGTGCAATACTTTTCGTAGAGCCAGGCCAGAAAAAGGAGGATAAGCCATGGCGGATTTTGAGCTTATGTTCGCGCCGCGCTTCAGCCAGGGCGAGGACGTCTGCATCAGCGAGGCAGCGCGCACTCGTTATGCCGGCCGCGCTTTCGTGCGCGACCCAGAAGGCAAGCTCGTCGATATTGTCACGCGCAACTTGAAGATTGGCGGCGAACTCGGTAGTTCCTATACGGTCGGCGTGGTCATCGGGGGAACATCGATCGTCGTCGATGGCGGCGATTTGGACCGCGTAGGCAGCGCGCTTACCGCCGACGCATCGCGCGTGCGCTATGTCGTCGCTGCCGCATAGCGGACAAAGAAAGGGAGGGCATCGCTGCCCTCCCGTCGTATTTTTGATACTATCCTCCCATGGAAACGCCGCCGTGGTACGTATTAACGGGCGGGCCCTGTTCGGGGAAAACAACTCTTGTGCGTGAGATCGAAACTCGCGGCCACGCCGTGCTTCCCGAGGCAGCGCGTGCATTCATAGAAGAACATCTCGCGACAGGCGAGACCATCGATGAGATGCGAAAAGATTTGCTCTGGTTCGAAAAGAGCATACTTCGATATCACGTTCAGATCGAGACTCGCGCGCCGAAAGATACGACACTTTTTCTCGATCGCGGACTGCCGGATAATCTAGCGTATTTTCGGTTTACGAATCTTCCGATCGATGATGAGGTCGAGAAAGCGATGCGCTTTTTTCGCTACCGGAAGGTCTTTCTTTTGGAAATGCTGTCCTTCGCGAACGATCGCGCGCGTTTCGAGACCGAGGAAGAAGCGTTTCGAATACACGGGCTCATCGCGGATGCGTATCGCGAATTAGGATACGACATAGTGCACGTACCGGTCTTGCCCGTTCCGGATCGGGCCGATTTCATACTTGAGCGGCTATGAAAACGATCGGCATTGCAGGCGGGGGCCAGCTCGGCAGAATGTTGACCGATGCAGCGCATGCACTCGGATTCAAGGTGGTTATGATGGACCCCACGCCAAATGCGCCTGGCATGCAGATGGCCGATGAGCGCATTGTCGCGGCATACGGTGATGCGAACGCGACGAAACGACTCGCCGAAAAGTGCGACGTCCTCACGTTCGAGATCGAATCGGTGAATGCTGACGCACTTGAGGAACTCTCACACAACGGATTCCCAGTGCATCCGACGCCGCGAACGCTGGCGATGATCAAGGACAAGCTATACCAGAAGCAATTTCTCTCATCGCATGGGATCCCAGTCGCGCCGTTCGCGCTTCCGGAAGAAGCGGAGACGCTTGGCTATCCGTACGTGCTCAAGGCTCGCTCGGGCGGCTTCGACGGCCGCGGCAATGCGCTCGTGAATTCTCCCGAAGATATCGCCGATGCGGTCGCGAAGCTCCGGGGCGCGCCCGCGTATGCGGAAGGATTCGTACATTTTGATAAAGAGCTGGCCATCGTCGCCGTACGCACCGCGGAAGGGGACATCAAGATCTTCCCGCTTGTCGAAACAATCCACAAAAATCATATTTGCCATATGGTCCTGGCTCCTGCGCCGGTCTCGACGGAGATCGCGCAGAGAGCGCGCGATCTCGCGGAAATAGTCCTCGCGTCGTTCGAAGGCGCGGGAGTCTTCGCTATAGAAATGTTTAACGTCGGCAGCGAAGTGCTCGTCAATGAGATCGCGCCGCGCGTCCACAACAGCGGGCATTTTTCGATCGAAGCGTGCCATACCTCGCAGTTCGAAGAGCATATTCGCGCCGTCGCAGGTATGCCACTTGGTGACCCATCGATGAAAGTGCCGGCAGCGGTCATGATCAATATTCTCGGCGAACGAGACGGCCAGGCGATGCCGGATGGCATCGAAGACGCCGAAAAGTTACCGGGTGTGAAAGTGCATATTTACGGTAAAACCGATACAAGAAAGGAGCGTAAGATGGGGCATATAACGGCTACGGCCGATACATTGGATGATGCTCGCTCACTCGCCGAGCACGCACGGTCGCTCGTTTCAATCTAATATGGATCTGATCGAAGCCGTCACGCGCACGCGATTGTTAACTGCCGAGATCGTAATGGCCTCGATCAGCGGTGCGAACGGTAAGTCAGAAGCGGAATGGGCAGCTGCATTGCAAGCAAGCTTGGCTGCGCATACGGAGCTGTATCCGACTGGCTGGTACGATCCACCGCCGAATGGCATCAGCGTTCTCATCGGAAAGGAGCGCATGGGATTCGATTCGATACGGAAGCCGGAATTCTGGCCGCGTACCGATATTCGATACTCGGTCGAAATACCCGTGATCGTTTATGTTTCACCTGTTGATCGTGCCTCGGGCATGTTCGGCGACTTTGGACACACGTTCTATGAGGGGAAGGACGAGACTCTGCGTTCCCATTTCACGCGCGGATCGGAAGCCATTCTCGCGATAGCCGAACTCTCGCGCGTCGGCATGAAATTCTCGGAGCTGCACGAGGCCGCTATGCGTACCATCGCCGAACACGGCTTCGAGCATGCGCACATTACGACCGTCACACCGCAGGCGGGGGACAGTAACTTCGGCCATACCGTTCCGTGGTCGGACGCAGATGCCGCTCCTTCAAGCGTCACATTTGTTGATCTAAAAGAACAGATTCGCCTCGCGCGTCGTTTCATCAATCCGGAAGAGCACTATCGTATTCCGGAAACGTGCGCGTTTACGGTCGAATCGCGCCTGCTTGACCCGAAAAAACCGCAACTACCGAACATGTTCTTTCATGTTATTGTGACCTTCTCAAAGGGCGCGAAACGCGTCTTATCCATATGACACCACTCGTCGGCATCATCATGGGGTCGGATTCGGATTTGCCGGTCATGCAGGATGCGGCGAAGATGCTCGACGAGCTCGGCGTTGCGAATGAAGTGACTATCGTTTCCGCGCATCGCACGCCTGACAGATTGGTCAAATACGCAAAGAGCGCCGAAGAGCGCGGCGTGAAAGTCATCATCGCGGGCGCCGGCGGCGCTGCGCATTTGCCCGGGATGACCGCAGCGTTTTCTCATTTACCCGTGATCGGTGTACCGATCCAATCGAAAGCGATGAAGGGTATCGATTCGTTGCTTTCCATCGCGCAGATGCCACCGGGCGTCCCCGTCGCGACCGTCGCGGTCAATGGAGCGAAAAATGCGGGCATTCTTGCCGCTGAAATAATCGGGCTCTCCGACGATCTCGTACACTCCAAGCTTGTCGCGTACAAAAAACAAATGGAGCAAGGCGTGTTCGCAAAAGCGAAGAAGCTGGAGGAGATCGGCTACGAGTCTTATTTGAATCAGCATGAGTAAGCAGCCGAACGCATACGCGCTCGCCGGGGTCGATGTGGATGTCGAGGCTGAGGCGTCGCGCATTCTCTACGAGGCCTCGAAAAAGACCTTCGAGAATCGCGCGGGGAAGATCGGCGAAGTCGTGACGCCGTTCGACGATTTTGCCGGGTTGAAGATGATCGATATTTCAAAATTGCCTGAAGGCAGCTATATGTCGCTCGGGTTCGACGGTTGTGGCACCAAGGTCGAGATCGCGCAGCGTGTCAGCCGATTCGACACGATGGCATTCGATCTCCTCGCGATGGTTTGCGATGACGCTTTGATCCGGGGCGGCGAGACGATCGTGGCTGGCTCTGTTTTCGATGTAAAATCGCTCGGCACCGATGATCGATTCCTGCCCGTCATGCGGCAGATCGCAGACGGCTACATCGCAGCGGCAAAAGAGGCGAATGTCGCGATCATAAATGGTGAGATCGCACAGCTGCCGTCGATCATCGCCGGGTACGGCGATTTTCCCTTCAGTTGGAGCGCGGGCGCGATCTGGGTGGCACGCAAGGAGAAATTGCTTACCGGCCTTGAGATACAGGCGGGTGATGCGATAGTCATGCTCGAGGAAACGGGATTTCGCTGCAATGGCCTCTCGCTTGTACGAAAAACGTTCCAGAAAACACATGGTGACGAATGGCACACGGCGCCGTTCGGAAACTCAACGCTGGGCGAGCTTACGCTCACGCCGTCGCGCATTTATTCGCGCTTCGTTGTCGGACTTCACGGCGGATTTGATACCGAGGGATCGTGCGCAATCAATGGCGTTGCACATATTACGGGCGGCGGCGTTCCGGAGAAAATGGCGCGCGTGTTGCGCCGCTCGAAACTTGGCGCACGACTCAACAATGTATTCGAGCCGGCGGAAATAATGGCGTATTGTCAGAAAATAGGCGTGATATCGGATCATGATGCCTATCGAGCATGGAATATGGGACAGGGCATGGCGCTCATTACGCCGGAGCCCGATGCAGTACTGGCGGAAGCAAAAAAGTACGGCATGAACGCACGGCTTGCAGGCGAGATTATCGCGGAGCCGAAGATCTACCTCACGAGTAAGGGCACGGAGAAAGGGGGGCAAGAACTCGTGTACGATGTCGAATAATATGGACGAAGTACTCAAAGAAACAAATTTCGATTTTCTGGGACCGAAGAAGGCCGGCAAGGTGCGCGATATTTATGATCAGGGCGATAAGCTGATCCTCGTTACTACTGATCGGCACTCCTCGTTCGACCGCATCATCGCGCACATCCCGTGGAAAGGTCAGGTATTGAATCAGATCACCGCTTTCTGGATGGATGCGGTAAAAGATATCGTGCCGAATCACATCATCGACGTTCCGGACCCTAATGTGACGGTCGCGCGCAAGTACAAGACAGTTCCCGTCGAGGCGGTCGTGCGCGGCTATCTGACCGGCGTGACAGGGACTTCGCTCTGGACGCATTACTCGCAAGGGAAACGCGATTTTGGCAACTTCCAGCTGCAGGACGGCATGAAAAAGAACCAGCAGCTCCTGCGACCGGTCTTCACGCCGTCAACGAAAGAAGATGCGCATGACCGGACCCTCTCACCACAGGAAGTTGTTTCCGAGGGCATTCTTTCGCGCGACATGATCGATAAGATCGAGGCGACGGCGGTCGCGCTCTATAATCGCGGGGTGGAAATCGCGGCCGAGAAAGGGCTTATTCTTGTCGATACGAAATACGAATTCGGCGTCGATGACCATGGCACGATCGTACTGATCGATGAGATCCATACGCCGGACTCGTCGCGCTATTGGCAGAAGACGTCGTACGAAGAGCGTTATGCAAAAGGCGACGAACCGGAGTACTTTGATAAAGAATTTTTGCGGCTGTGGTTTAGAGACCACTGCGATCCGTACGAGGATGCCGTATTGCCTGAAGCGCCCGCGGAGCTTGTTGAGGAACTCTCGCGGCGTTATATACAAATGTATGAGCAGATTACCGGCACCAGATTCGAAAAGGGGGAGATGCCGGTCATTGCGCGCATCGAACGCAATTTGAAATCGTATGGAATTTGAACCCCTCACTGCAATCAGCTCTGTCGACGGTCGTTACCGCGCGGCTGCGGAGGCGCTTGCACCGTACTTCAGCGAATACGCGCTCATCAGATATCGCATCCGCGTTGAATGCGAATATCTGATCGCGCTGACCGAAGAAAAAGCGCTCGGAATACGCGCGCTCACCGACAACGAGCGCGAACTCTTGCAGAAGATCGCGGACGCGAGCCTCGAAGATGCGCGAATCGTCAAGAGAATCGAGCGAGAAGGATACGAGGGAATTCCGGCGACCAATCACGATGTGAAAGCCGCCGAATACTTCATCAAATCTAAGATAAAAGAAACTTCACTCGAAGATCTGTCCGAATGGGTGCATTTTGCGCTCACATCCGAAGATGTGAACAGCGTCTCATATGCGCTCATGCTCCGTGACTTTTTCGAAGAAGCATATCTCGGCGGACCGCTGCGAGAGATCGAGCGCACGCTTATGGATCTCTCTGATAGAGAGGCCAGTACGGCGATGTTGTCGCGCACCCATGGCCAAAGCGCCTCGCCGACGACTTTCGGCAAAGAAATGCGCGTATTCGCCGAGCGCCTGCACCGACAGGTCGACGTATTTAAGAATACGAGCGTGCTCGCGAAATGGGGCGGGGCAACGGGCAGTTACAACGCACATGCGATCGCGGCGCCCGAGGTCGACTGGCTCGATTTCAGCAAGCGTTTCATCGAGCGTTTTAACGCGAAAGGCATCGGACAAAAGCACTACATGCGCGTCCTTTTGAATGAATTTACGACGCAGATCGAACCGCATGACACCTATGCCGAATATTTCGACTACATGCGCCGCATCAATACGATCCTCATCGATCTTTCGCAGGACATGTGGCGCTACATTTCAGACGGCTGGGTGACACAAAAACCGAAAGAGGGAGAGGTGGGCTCGTCCGCGATGCCGCACAAAGTGAATCCGATCGACTTTGAAAATGCGGAGGGCAACTTCGGCGTCGCGAATGCGCTCTTCGAGCACTTCGCGCGCAAGCTGCCGGTCTCGCGCCTTCAGCGCGACCTTTCCGACTCGACTGTTGAGCGCACTTTCGGCACGGCGCTTGCGCATACGATCGTCGCGCAGCAGAGTCTCGTGCGCGGTTTCGGCAAGATCGCGGTGAACCACGCGGCGATCACAGAGGCGCTTGAAGCGCATCCGGAAGTCCTCGCCGAAGCGCTGCAGACCGTTTTGCGGCGTGAAGGCGCACAAATGCCGTACGAAAAGTTAAAAGAACTAACGCGCGGGAAGAAAATAACGATCGATGATATCCGTACATTTATCGACGGACTCGATATTTCCGACGACGTGAAGCAGAAACTCTGCGACTTGACGCCCGAGCGCTATATTGGCCTGGCTGTGGATATCGCACAGAGGCGTCTATGAAGTAAGAATGATATTATTGATACGTCTGGGGGATAAGGTCGAAGTGGTTTATTAGCGCGATCCCACGGCATTCGACACTCTGAGAGTCGACGCCTCAGAGCGCCGGAAAATCGCAGGAGAGGAAGAATCCGCATCAACGTGCGGATTTTTCTTTTTATTCTCGCTGTCTTGTGAGGAGCGGCACGACCACCGTATCCAGATCGCTCATTTTCTGCTGCACATCCGGCGGCAACTCGAGCTCGTGGCGGTTCGCCATTTCCCGAAGTCGCAGATATGCACCAAGCAAATGAAATATCTCGCTGTCCCAGTCGTGCTCGCTTGCCGCGAAAGCTACGACGACTTCTTCAAGAGAGGCGCTCGACAGATCATCCGCATGTTCGAGCGCGTGGGCGAAGGATTCGCGGTCGAGCTTCGTAAGGTACCCAATAAAGCCTCGGAGCCCCACAAGGGTCTCTGCT
>JAFAPB010000049.1 GCA_019247335.1 Candidatus Kaiserbacteria bacterium | reverse complement strand
CAGCAGGGGCGGCGCGAGGAGACCGTTGGCGACCGCCGAGTAATACAGCATTTTCATGGGCGGCACCGGAAGGAAATTCACGATGAGTCCGACCGCGGTCGCAAGCGCGATGACGGCATAGAAGCCCGGCGCCTGTGAGAAGCGTTTGCCGAGTCCGACCTTCCATCCGAATGATTCGGAGACGGCGTAGCCCGCGGATCCGGCAAGCACCGGCACGGCAAGGAGTCCTGTTCCGACGATGCCGAGCGCAAAAAGGAGAAATGCGAAATTCCCCGCAAACGGTTTGAGCGCGCTCGCGGCATCCGCTGCGCTCGAGATCTCCTTATGCGAGCTCGCGAGCGTTGCGGCGACCGTGAGCATGATGAAAAAAGCGATGACATTCGAGACCAGCATGCCGAATCCCGTATCGAAGCGCATTTCCCCTATGTCTTCTTCACTGATCTTCGGCTTGCCCTTTCCCTCTTCACGGATCTTATGCTCCTCGATCTCCTCTTCGACCTCCTCATCTGCCTGCCAGAAGAAGAGGTACGGCGAGATCGTCGTGCCCAAGAAGGCGGCGACGTTGAGAACGTAATCCTTGCCGAGCGAGAGATGCGGAACGAGCGTGGAGACAAAAACGCGCTGCCAATCCTGCTTAACGAGAAAGGCGGTGATGATATACGCGACGAGCGATATCGTCAGGTACTTGAGGAAGCGCGCATATGTCGGGTACGGTACGAATATCTCCAGAAGCAGCGTGAACGCGGTGAAGAACAAAAGCAGGACGATAAACGGAAGCGGGATAAGCAGTTGTACCGAAGCCGCCATAGCGCCGAGATCCGCGCCGATGTTGATCGTGTTCGCGATGACGAGCAGTATGACCGCACCGCCGAGGATGGTCTTCGGATAGTTGCGGCGCAGGACGCTCGCGAGCCCCTCGCCCGTCACAAGGCCGATTCGTCCGCACATCTCCTGCACGGCGGTCATGAACGGAAACGAAAAAAGCGTGAGCCACAACTGGCTGTAGCCGAAGAGCGCTCCCGTCTGGCTATACGTCGCAATGCCCGACGGATCGTCGTCGGCCGCGCCGGTAATGAGACCGGGCCCGACTTTTGCCAGATATTTCTTTGCGTCGCGGAAGTTCATGCGCCGCTAGAGGTGCGCCTCGTAAACCCGGAGCCCGCTCTCTTCGCCGGTGCGATGGAAATCGAGCGCGTGGAGGGCGTGCTCGGTCTCGCCATTGCGATCTGATACGCGCGCTTCAACGGTGCGGATCCCCTTGTTCATCAGATGCTCGCGCGCTTTTTTCAAAAGTTCCTCGATGATATGCGGATCATTCCCGGCCGCACGTATGTGATCGATCGTCGCTTTGCCTTCGGCTTTGGTGAGCGAAAGGAATCCGATGATCTTGCCAGCATCGTCTTTGAGCGTGAACATGCCGCCCGCCTCGCCGGAATAGCGCTTCTCGAGATCGCGGAGTGATTCTCTTTCCGCGCGTTGCTCGCCGAGAAATACCTCCGCAAGATTGAATGTATGCATCGCATCCGTGAGATCGCGGATCGCGCCCTCGTCATCGCGGCTCGCGCTCGTCACGCGCTCGGCGCGCATCCCCTTCATCTCTCCCCCTTGCGACCCCATCGACATACCGCTATGGTATCACTCTCGCTATATTCGCAAAGCGATGTTTTTTGGTATATTCTCATGACGTTTGCGGTCGTAGCTCAATTGGTTAGAGCGCTGCCCTGTCACGGCAGAGGTTGCGGGTTCGAGTCCCGTCGATCGCGCAGCAGTCATCTCGCAAAAAAGCACGTTTTGCGATATTCTCTTCGGTGTCGTCGGGGTAGCTCAGTCGGTTAGAGCGAGCGTTTCATAAGCGCTAGGTCGAGAGTTCGAGTCTCTCCCCCGACACTTGCGGAGCAAGTGAGAGATTCGAAGGGCAGAGCGATGCCAAGCCAGCTGGCGAGGCCGCGAGCCGGGGTCGCGGAATACACGAGTGTCGACGAGTGGATATCCGTGACCGAGTCTCTCCCCCGACACCAGTCTGATACCTGATACACTTCGCGTATGTGGTCTAAGATGATGGCGGTCAATTCCCTGGTTGTCTTGCCGATTGCTTTTGTATTTGTGACCTACGCGCTGTTCCGCGCCGTATTCTTTTTCAACTGGAAGCTCTTCTGGATCGCGCTCGTGATATTCCTCGTCGTGCTTGTGATCGAGGTGATACTGGGGGCGCTGGCTGAATAATAAAGATATGTCGGAGCGTATATATGATCGAAAACGAGATTCGATCCATCGCGGCCCTGAAGGCGGTCGTTACATTGACCAATACGAAGCAGAGCTTGATCGGGACTTCAAAGATTTCGAAGGGAAAAGGATCTTGGAGATCGGCGCAGGCCCGGAATTGCGATTTGCGAATAATCTCGTGCAGCAAGGTATCCACGCCGAAGTCGTGTCCCTTTCCCCCGCCTTTGCAAATGACGCTGACCGATCGAAAGCGCTTGAGCACGGTACGGGGCTCATGCTGGCGGGAGATGCAGTCACCTTGCCGTTTCCGGATAATTCATTTGATGACGGCGTTGCATTGCACGTGACCGAACACCTGACGCGCGGCGAGACACTTCAGATGGTGCATGAGGCCGCGCGGGTTTTGCGGCCTGGAGGAGCGATCGATATCGCGCCGTTCTACGATGACGAGCAATATCCGAATCACGTCATTCCAGATATCCAATCGACAATGGGAACCGGTGTTGAGGTCGTCTGGCGCCGGCCGCGCGCGCCCTACAAGACCAAACGACTTCCGGACAATACGGGCTATAAACAGGATGTGGATGTGTACATTTTGACGATAAAAAAGAAATCTCGTTGATCGCTCCCTTCGTAAAAGACAAAAGCAAAACGCCCCATAAAGAGGCGTGTTGCTTTGCTTGTTGCGGGGGCGGGACTTGCACCCGCGACCTCCAGGTTATGAGCCTGGCGAGCTACTACTGCTCCACCCCGCTATCGTCGAGCGATTCTACTACGCGAGGGATTTTTATTCAATGAAGCCGAATTCGCGGAAAACACTTTCGTATTGCGTGATCGCGCGACGAGCATCGCGCTTCTCGAGCGGGAGCGCGAGCGTCTGATGCGCGATCCGGTTGCGGAGCCCGTGCGCTTCCCATGCGGCATCGATCGAGCGAAACTGCGAGCGATTCACCATCTTCATTTTGTCGGCCATGGTCTCGCCCTTGTAGCCGAGCACGTCGAGCAGCTCGTTGAGCATGATATCCGCTTCGAGGATCGCCAGCCGCCACTCGCGCTCGTCCTCGCTTCCGATCTGCTCGAGCACGCGATTCCAGCGTAGCTGCGTCTTCGGCACATCGCGGGCCGCGACTGTCTGCCCCGCCGCCTTGAAGCGTGCCCATTCGTTGAGGCGTACCTGGTAGATGCGCGCCATACAGTAGATGCACGCGGCGCCGAGAAGCAGCGAAAGGATGATCGAGATCGCGACGAACAGTCCCCAATCGTGGAACACGCGCTCGAATTGATCCGGCGATTGCGTTTGCAGAAAATTCACC
>JAFAPB010000002.1 GCA_019247335.1 Candidatus Kaiserbacteria bacterium | reverse complement strand
TCGAACCAATGCTTGAAGCGATTCTCGACGTACCACATGCCGGTGAACATAATGAATGCGAGCAGCGTCGAGAAAATAGCAACGCTGAAGAGGCCGAACCCGCAAGCCATGCCGACGCCGGCTGCGATCCAGAGTCCCGCAGCGGTCGTCACCCCGTGAAGCGCATCCTGACGGAAGATAATGAGGCCTCCGCCAAGAAAGCCGATGCCCGTTACGATCGCGCCCGCGATCTGCATGGGCTCGAGATTGACCAGCCCGAGGTACATTGCGTCGACATATCCGCCGATCACGACGAAAAGACATGCCCCGAGCGCGACAAGGCCAAAGGTGCGGGTACCCGCTGCCTGTTTTGCAAGAATCGCGCGCTCCGTCCCGATCAAGCCGCCGAGCACCATCGCGAGGATAAGCTTGGTGAATTCAAGCGTTACCGGATCGTTTACCTGATTGAGCGTATGCATAAAGAAAGTATAGCCTTGTTATGTGCGGGTCGCGCGCAAATCCACATCAGGGGATGCATAGCCGCGATGCTTCGTCGACGATGTCTTGTATCTTGTCGGACGGCACGCCGTTGTCCTTCAACAAATGCGGTGTCGTCACCTGTTTGCAAAGCACGATGCGGCGCTCAAGAAGTCTTTTCTTCTCCGACTCCGAGAGCGTCGTAAGCGCCGTCAATGGATGCACGCCGGCTTCTTCGATCAAATGCTGCAGGCCGCGTGTTGTCGGGTAGTCCCAGCCTATAAGCGTCAGATTCGAGCAGCGCGCATAGCGGATCGCGTTTTTCGTGAACACCGTGTTCGTTATGAGCCAGCCCTCATCAACGCGCGAGGATTTGAGCGGTGCGCGCGCGAGATCTTCATACCGCGCGTGCACGTAGAGCGCATCCTTGATGTCGGTCTTTCCGCCCGCTTCGTTGTGAAATTTCGCCTCAATGCCGACGCGCTTGCCGTTTTTCTCCGCGACCACATCCACTTCGTGCGGCGCGCAACGTCCGATCAGCGTAACGTCGGTGCGCACCGTCCATCCGTGGCCATGCAAGATCGCCGCGACGAATTGTTCGAAAGGAAACCCCGAGGGACCGAGCGCGAGCACGGCGCGCTTCATGGAATAGCGCGCGGCGACCGGCCGCTCCTCTTCGTGCTTGAGTAAATTGAATGCATGCTGATAGATCTCCTCTGTCGTGACGCCCGGATGGAGCATGTCGACGACCGCGGCAAGTATGCGGGCGCGTGCGGTCGATGAGGCGCCCGCATGTGCGAGCGAATGCTCGAGTTTTGCGGGATCGAACGGCTCGAATTCACCGTCCGCTTTTTTAATGAGATGTTTATGCATGATCAGTGCGATGCTTTTTCATGTACAACGACAATCGTGAGCGGATCGCCGTCGAGTGACCCCAAGAATTGCACGCCGGCGGCCGGCGCAAAGACGACGCTCCGGAATGCTCGCGGGGTATCTTCTTCGACGCACGGTACCGACGGCTCCATCCACGTCGTGAAATTGAGCTGGATAGTCGAGCTTGAAAGCTCGGTATCGCTCACCGAGAGCTGGGCACAGGTCGAGTGGACCATGACCATGCCCGAGAGATGATGAACGCCCGGCTGCAGCTCGTCGCGGACCGAAACGATGCGTGATGCGCTCACCGCCTGTGCATTGATAAAACCGCCGCCGATGAGAAATACCGAGTACGCGAGCACGCCTGACACAAAAAAGAACCAAACGAGCCGGCGGACGATATCGCCCATGACTGAAGCTTACCGTTAGTTTCTCGCGCGGCGCGCGGCGCGTGTTGAAAACTATTCGATAGCATCGATCGCTCCGCCGCCGAGACACTCTTCGCCGTCATACAAAACAAGCGATTGACCCGGCGAGAGCATGTGCGGCTCGTCGAACGTAACGGTCGTCCGATCGCCGCGCGATGCGACCCGTACGGCGACTGCTTTTTCCCGATAGCGAGCTTGGGCGGCACAGACGCCCTCATATGGCATGCCAGAGATCCAATGCATGTCATTTATATGCGCCCCCTTGGCTGTCGCTGCTTCTTTCGTCGCTGAGACGGTGACTTCATTGCGCGCCGTGTCGATCTTCGTGACATACAGCGGCGGATCTGTCGGAGAATGGTTCGCGACAATGAATCCGTGACGCTGGCCGATCGTAAAAAGCGCGGCTCCGGGATGCGTGCCGACCCGTTCGCCTTTCATATCCAAGAGCAAGCCCTCGCGCAGCTCGATATACCGCGAAAGAAATTCCGGCAGCGATACGTCGCCCACGAAGCAGAGGCCCTGGCTGTCCGCTTTCTGCGCGACGGGCAGCTGCATTTTTGCCGCGATCGCTCGCACGTCGCTCTTCTGCATATGACCGATGGGAAAGATAATCGAGCCGAGCTCCTCGTGTGAAAGACGATGCAAAAAGTAAGACTGATCTTTCGACTCATCATGGCCGCGCAAGAGTTTGCCGCTCTCCGCACGAGCATAGTGACCTGTTGCGACCATATCGGCTCTGTTCATTTTCGCCCAATCGAAAAAACTGCCGAATTTGATCGCCCGGTTGCAAAGCACGTCCGGATTGGGCGTTTTCCCCGTGCGATAGGATGCGACCATCTCATCGACGACGAGCCGCTTGTATTCGTCCGAGAGATCGATCTCTTTATATGGAATGCCGAGCGCAGCACAAACACGCATCGCATCGAGCCGGTCTTCGCGCCACGTGCATTCGATGAATTCCGGCTGCCATATTTTTATAAATACGCCGATCACGCGGTGTCCTTGGGACTGTAAAAGCGCCGCCGATACGGACGAGTCGACGCCGCCGGAAAGTCCCGCAAATACCACGCTCATCGCGTGAGCATACAAGATGGCAGGCTAATTGCCGAGATACATCCGCTTGTACTGCATGTGCTGCGCGTACGTCTTGCTGTAATGCGTCACGCCCGAATTATCGGCAAGATAAAAGAGGTAATCGCTTTTGATCGGATTCGCAGCCGCTTCGAGCGAATCCAATGAGGGCGAGCCGATCGGCGTCGGCGGCAGCCCCGGATTTTTATAGGTGTTATACGGCGAATCAGCGGTGAGATCTTTCATGGTGAGCTGGAAGGTCCCCTTCCCGAGCGTGTAAAGGAATGTGACGTCGACCTGGAGCGGCATTCCCTTCTTGATGCGATTCCACAAAACGCCGGCGATCATGCGACGATCCTGCGTATTGCGCGCCTCGCGTTCGACGATCGACGCCATCGTGACGATGTCAGCGAGCGAATGTGTTGATGAAGCGACGAGCGGCGCGATGCTCGCCTCCTGAATATCGAAATTCTGCCGCATCGACTTGATCACCGTATCTTCGGTCGCATTCGGAAGGAAGAAATACGTGTCGGGAAAGAGATATCCTTCCATCGGTTGCGCTTCCGCGAGGAATTTTTGCGGATCAAAGCGAGAAAGACGGCTGCCGTAAATGATCGCCATCGAGCGCGTCGTTGCACCTTCCGGTATGCGGATCTTCACCGGCTCGAGCCCGTACGCGCCGATCGATATCGAGCGCGCGACGGAAAAAACGTCCTTCGGTTCTTTAAAAAGATAGTCGCCGGCGTGCACGCTGCGCTCATGCCCCAAAAGGGTGACAAGCACCCGGAACGCGAGCGCGGAGCGCACGACCCCGCCGCTCTGGAGTCCGACCGAGATATCTTTGAGCGACGCTCCTTCGGGCACCGATACGAGCTGATCCACCGGGAAGCTATCCGGCGGCTGTATGAAATAGAGATATGAGAAAGTCGCGAGCGAGCCGACAACAAGGATGACGATGATCGTGCGGCGATTGGCGTGGAGTCGCCAGCGTTGCGAGAGATCGGATTGCAGCTCATCCGAACTATCAAAAAAACGCTGCAGCCACTTTGTGAAGCGATCCATGGGCGGGCCTATACCGGCAGGTTCGGGGGCGCCGCCGCTTTCGTCGCGGGAATGCGCTGGAGACCCGGCGTCGCGACGGTGCGTGACGGCGGATGCCACAGTGTCGCGAGCGTCTCATTCGTAACGATATTGGTCGGGAGGATCCACGGCGAGTGGAAGAACAGGCGGCGGCGGTAGGCGTCGAGAAAGCGTTTCGCCGTCAATTTCCAGCGAATGTCATCGAGATCCTGCCAAGGGTAGTCGAACGGGTTGTGCCAGCGGCGCGGGCGCAGATGACTCATGTAGTTGGGATTGCCGAGCGGCTTCCAGAGCCAACGCATGCCGGTAAACGTCGGTCCGTGCATGTGGCCCGAGGTGTTGATGTACATGCCGCGCATCCCTATCTCGAACGGATATTTGCCGAGGTGACGTTCGAGATTCCGGATCTGCTCGGTCTGTTTCCAGGTCGGATGCGGGAAGAGCTTCGCTTTTTCCTTATCGGAAAGCTCGACGCCGCCGAGCGGCTCGGAAGCCGCCTGACGGATGCGTTCCACTTCTTGTTCGACCATATGCAGCCATTCGTGGTCCTGGTCTTTGCTCAAGAGGACGGCCTTGCGACCGCATTTGCGCAGCACGATCTGTATCCAGATCTGCTCCTCCGGCTCGATATTGCTGATGAACTCTAGGATCGTCGAGAGCGGTTCGACCTTGAACTCCTCCTTAGGATCTTTGTCGAGCTCGAAATCGATATAGCTCTTCGGCTGGAACGCATTGACGCGGAAATCGCTCGCGCTGATCCCGTGATATGTCTCGAGGCGCCATTCGGTGCAATAGACCGCGTGCGCTTCCGGATCGTATTGGTACTTCGTCGCATAGTCCTCCACCTGATGCAGTTCGACTTCCGGATATTGACCATAGATCATCGCCTCGATCTCGGTCTTGTAGTTCGCCCAGCACCAGATGAAAAAGCGTATTTCGCCGCCGAACGAGGCTATCTCGAATGAAAAGAATGGGCGCACCTGCCCTTTCCAGGCGCGATGGAGGAACGTCGTCTCTCCCGAGGAAATGATGAGGAGACTGAACGCTATTTCCATCGCGCGCGGCGACTTATAGATGTCGCGCGGCACTTTCATCTCCAGGAGGATCGGATTACGGCCCGAGAGATAGAGCGACTGGATATACCAGATCCAAACGCGCCACGAGCCGATGATGAGCGCGATCGGGATCCAAATGGGCGCCGTACCGAAGAGCCAGTTGAAGGTGAAGAGCGGCAGACTCGGGATGAGATGCCCGAGGAAAAGGTAGAGGCCGAGGTACATGCATACGAGAAAAAAGCCACGAGAGACTCCCCACTCGCCGATCCATTCCACCCACCCCTCGAAGTCGGTGTATTTTTCGTAGAACGCGACCAAGCCGCCTTCGTCGTGCGCCATTGATTAAAATAATAACACGCAGAGGCGCCGCTTTGCGGCGCCTCTCTTGATATTTTCCTCTCTTTACTTCGCGAGCGTGTAGCGGCCGTCGGGCAAGCGCGTGAACATGGAGTTCTGCAGATTGACCGCGATCGTCGCGTCCTTCACGTAGCGTTCGCGCTTCACGCGATCGACGATGTCTTCGCGCGAGAGCGGTCCCTCGCGATGAAGGATGCCGCGGATCACGTCGCGCACGACGCCCGGCTCGTACCCCCACTCCTTGAGCGCGTAGAGACCGCGGCCGACGAGCACAAAACGGCCGTCCTTGATGAGCTCGTTGTGTGTCGTCGCCGGATGGGTCTCGCGGCCGAAAAGCTTTTCGATCCCCTCCGCGACCTCGGTGAAGTGCATCGGTGAGCCGTGGCGCTTGAGGGTGAGATACGCGAAATCCCGCGTGTTCTTGATGCGGACATGCGGCGAGTCCAGCCGGCCCCATTCGCCCAGCGGGTTCTTGCCGATGCGCTTCGAGATGAGCAGCCAGCGTTCCATCACTTCCGGCGAACGATTTTTCACGCCCTCCTGCTTCAGGAATTTCGAAAAGACCTCGATGAATTCCTCGTGCGGCGTAAGGCGATTCGGCTCGAGCGATTCGTAGAGCGCGGTCAGCGCATTCTCTACCTGCTCCGCAAGCGATTCGTCGATGTGCCAGCGCGTCTTGAAATCATTGTCTTCCTTCGCCTTGTCGAAATGATGACCGACGGTCAAGAGAAACACGATGTGATTTTGCTCGTTATCGTTCTTCGCGAGATGGCGAAGAAGCGTCTCTTCGGCGAGCACGCCGCCGAGCGCCTGCAGCGCTTTCTTCAGATCCTCCAGCGCAGTGAGCTGCGCTTCGTACGCTTCGGAGTCGCGGACGCTTGAGAGTCCGTGATTCTCGATCTGACGGATGCGTTCGCGCGTAATGCCATATTCCTGGCCAATAGCGTCGAGCGTGCGGCTTTCGCCCTTCGGCGTGAGACCGAAGCGATCGATGATGACCTTCTTGGAACGCTCCGGGAGCTCATTCAGGAGCTCTTTCGAAACGGACTTAGGTGAGAACGAAAGCATAATATGTTGGAAAATAAGGCTTTTTAAGGCTATTTGACTATGGTTTCCGGCTGTGGTTTCGTTTTATCAAATATATCGGTTGGCGTCAAGTTTCGTCCAGCCGAGGTATCCCATCCCCTACTTTTCCCCATCAAAAACACAGAAAGGCGGCATGCGACGCCTGCGCAGCACGCCGGCGATAAGTGGTAGTATCGAGCTATGAACGCCGCGAACCCGAAACTGCCGCCGCAAGATACCGAAATGGAGAAAGCGCTCCTCGGCGCGCTCCTCATCAACCAAGGCGCGATGTACGAGGTCGCCGATCTGGTCGGCATCGATTCTTTTTACGCCGGCAAACATCGCACGATATTCGATTCGATGCTCTCGCTCTACACCAAAGGCGAGCCGATCGACGTCGTCACGGTCTCCGGTAAATTGAAAGAACGCAAGCAGCTCGCAGACATCGGCGGCGCGGCATATTTGACCGAACTCGCGAACACGGCCGCATCCCCAGGAAGCGCGCGTCATTACGCGCAGGCGGTGCAGTCCAAATTCATTCTTCGCTCGCTTATCGATGTCGCTGCGAAGATCGGCGAGCTCGGTTTTCAAGAGGATCGCGACATCGAACAGCTCCTCGACGAGGCGCAGTCGGCGATATTCCAGGTCTCCTCGACTCCAATGCTGCAAAACTTCAGCGCCATCAAAGATGAGCTTGCGGAGGCGTGGGAGCGCCTCGAGCATCTGCAAAAACACTCAGGCGCGATGCGCGGCGTACCGACCGGATTTCGGGATCTCGACAACATGCTGGCGGGCTTCCAGAAATCCGATCTCATCATCCTTGCCGCTCGCCCGTCGATGGGTAAGACCGCGCTCGCACTTGATATCGCACGCCAGACCGCAACCAAGCACAAAACGCCTGTCGGCATCTTTTCGCTCGAAATGAGCTCACAGCAGCTCGTCGATCGCATGCTCGCTGCGCAATCGGGTGTCAATTCCTGGCGTCTACGAACCGGCCGCATCAAGTCCGATGAGGAGTTCGAGCGATTGCAGGAAGGCATGGGCGCGCTCTCCGAAGCGCCCATCTATATCGACGATAAGCCGGGCTCGACGGTCCTCTCCATGCGCTCGGTCGCGCGCCGCTTAAAAATGGAAAAGGATCTCGGACTTATCATCGTCGACTACCTCCAACTCATTACGCCGACGAACAGCCGGACATCGGATTCGCTCGTGCAGCAGGTCACGGAGATCTCGCGTGCTCTCAAAGGGATGGCGCGCGAGCTCGACGTACCGGTCCTTGCGCTCTCTCAGCTCTCTCGCGCCGTCGAGCAACGCCGGGGTCGCCCGCGCCTCTCCGACCTGCGCGACTCCGGCTCGATCGAACAAGACGCGGACGTCGTTATGTTCATCCACCGCGAAGACAAGATGAATTCCGATATGGGAGCGGAAAAAACTAATATTGCGGAAATCCTTATCGAAAAGCATCGCAACGG
>JAFAPB010000063.1 GCA_019247335.1 Candidatus Kaiserbacteria bacterium | reverse complement strand
CGGTGCCCTTGCTGCCGTTCGAGTGCCATCGAATAGGACGACACGCGATTCCCCTTTTCTGCCTGAACAAAGCCCCTCAACCGGAGCGATAGATGTATTATAGCACACCATTTAACAATGTCTATGGGGCGCATGTACCGCTCATGCTAGCGTCTCCGCAGTATCAATCTGTCGGAGACTTCCATGAAGGAACAATGTCCGATCTGTAAACATCCGCTTCGCGACCATAAGGACACTGCAAGGGTCGTAGCCTCGGCCGGTCTGCCAAAAAAGGCGAAAGCAAAAAAGACACTATTCGAGTGCGCAGTGGCCCGCGCGAACGCCGCAGGAGGACAACAATGAGACGGCCCGCTTGTCGCGGGCCGTAAGTATTTTAGAGAGAAGTGATGCGAACCTTCGAGAAGGCTTGTCGATGACCCTTCTTTTTGTAGTATCGGCTCTTCTGGCGGTAGCGCAGCACCGTGACCTTCGGAGCGCGACCGTTCTCGACGAGCTCTGCAGTAACCTTGGCACCCGAAACATACGGCGCACCGACGGTCGTCTTCGATCCGTCGTCGGTGAGGAGGACTTTATCAAAGGTGATTTTATCGCCTTTCTTCTCAGCGCCCTTTACAGTCTCAACGCTGATGACACTGTCCTGTGTGACAACGTGCTGTTTGCCGCCCGCTTCGATGATCGCGATCTTGGCCATAGATAAGTCGGCGCATTCTACAAGAAACAGCCGTATTGCGCAATATTTTATCTATTGACTCTATGCATAATCATTGTACAATTATGCGAGCATCAACCTGGAGGGTACGCCTATGCGCATCATTGCGCTTGCTATCGCTACACTGATCTCACTCGGCTCTTCGGCACTCGCACAGTCCGGTACGCAGCAATTCACGTTGCCGCAAACTCCGGACCTCGCGGGGATCGCGATTGTCCCCGCAACGCCGAGCGACATGCACCTCTTCGGCTCGGACGATTTCAAGGACGAGACCGCATTCGACGACTACGCCGACGATTATTGCACGAGCGGCAAGAGCACCTACAAGTTGATCGGTGCGCAGACGCTCGTCATCGGAAATGTGTGGCGCGACAAGCACACCACATACGCGTCGGTCGCTCCGAGCATGGAGGACTACGCCGGTTGCATCATCGTTCCGCATCGGATCAAGCCGGGCATGACGGTTCGGGTGAACACGTTCGGCAACCGCCTCGTGTTCCGCTGAGCATCTCCTCGCTCTTCGTCATCGCGCCGCTCACCACGGCGCGATTGTTTTAATCTTCTAAAAGGGTCGGACGCTCGACGCTTTCAAGCTGCAGGCCAACGGACTCACCGGCGATGCGCACGACATCTTTATCGATCTGCTTGAACGCTTTGCCGGATTTTTCGAAGTGGCCCACCGCAGCGCTCAATGATTTGCCAAGGCTGTTGTGTGCATCTTGATACGCATTGAGATGTCGACCGAGCTCGGCGACATTTTTGATGATGTCTTTCGCTGTCTCCTGGATCTTCGCGCGCTGATTGCCGAAAAGCACAGTCTGCAGGTATGCAAGGAAGGTCGTGGGCGAGGCGATTAATACATTCTTTTTTTGATACGAATATTCGATCAGGTCGCGCGAGCTCAATCCGCTTGAAGGGTCGCTGTTCAAAAGATCGTAGTAAATGCTCTCCGACGGAATGAACATGATCGCAAAGGGCATCGTTCCCTCTTCCGGCCTGATATATTTCGCCGTCTCATCGATGCGCTTTTTGACATCATTCTTAAATTCCTTTTGATAGAGCATGCGCCGCTCGTCGTCGATCTCGTCCATGCAGCGCACGTAATTCTCGAGCGGGAATTTCGCATCGATCGGGACGATGCCGTCCTTCGTCTTTACGGCGAAATCCACCTTCTCACCGTCGCGAAACATGTACTGCGGCTCGTACTGTCCCGGCAGGACATTCGAGAGAATGAGCTCCAGCGAGGACTCGCCGAGATTGCCGCGCTGCTTTTGATTCTTGAGCACGCGCTCGAGATTCTGCAGCTGTTCTGCGATCGTAAAGACCTGCTTGGTCGATTCTTTCGTTTCCGAAACTCCCTTCACGACCTCGAGCAGCTGTTCCGAAACTTGCTTCGTGATAGTAGACATGAGCGCCCTGCCCTGCTCGGTCTGCGAGCGCATAAATTCTGACATGCTGCGGTTGCCTTCGCCGAGCTTCGAATCCATCGCGCGGGAAAGGTCTTGCATCTGCTGCTGCAGAAGCAGCATACTCTGGCCCTCCTCTTGCTTCTTTGCCGGGCGAAGCAGCACAAAGGCAAGGAGCGCGAGATTTGCCACAAGAAGGATGAGGATGAGCCATTCCATACGCCGAGTGTATCACGCGGCGTTTTGGCCCGCTTTTTTGCTATACTGCGGCCATGCTGAGCCAAAAGATCCGGGAAGACATGAAGGAGGCGATGAAGGCGCGGGACCAGGTGCGCGTCGACACATTGCGCGGCGCGATCTCGGCCTTCACCAATGAACTCGTTGCCAAAGGAAAAAAGCCGACCGAAGAGCTCGACGAGAAAGATATGGTGACCGTGCTCAAGCGCCTCGCCAAACAGCGTAAGGATGCGATCGACCAATTCACCAAAGGCGGCCGCATGGAACTCGCCGAAAAAGAGACGAAGGAGCTTAGTATCATCGAATCCTACTTGCCGCAGACAGCCTCACGCGAAGAGATCGAGCGTGTCGCGCAGGCCAAGAAAGCGGAACTCGGGGTGACCGATGCATCCGGTATCGGCAAATTGACAGGTGCGGTCATGAAAGAATTCGCCGGCAATGCCGACGGCAACGACGTGAAGGAGGTGGTTGCTTCCCTTTTTCAATAACTAGACGAGCGCACGGCGATCCTGCCGCTCGATGAGCCAGGTCGCGGTGACGCCGGCGATCGCGGCGATCAAAAAAGCAAGCAAAATACTCGCGCCAAAATCCCCGCTCGATGCGCAGATCGCGATGACAAGCACGAGAAATGTCCTCCCGAGCGCATTGCCCATTTCTTTGAGCGCGGTCATTTCATCGATGTAGGTGTGGTTGTCGGCGACCTGCTCATACGTATGCGTATCGAGCCCGCGACCCTCATGCGGCGTCGTACCACCCATATAGGCGTCTATCAGCACCACGGCGAATCCATTCGCTGCGAAGACGCGCAAGACCCATGCCGAAGCGATGACTGCCGAAGATACTGCCGGCGTCGTACGAATCGACGCTACTTTGAATATGCCGCGGAGAAGTAGCGTGCACAGAAGCGTAAGCGAAAGCACGATGCCGAGCAGCGCGAATGACCCACCGAGAATCATCAACACGGCGATCGGCCAGATCAGAAGGAGCGCCGCAGCTTCGATGCCGCTTGCAAATGAGGCAAGGAGTATCGAGCGATGCTCGCGTGCGAAAAGCTGATGGAAAGTCTCTCGATAGCGCCAGGCGAAACCTTCATGGCTTTCGGGGGTCCACGCGAAGCTGGCGAGCGAAAGAAGGGATATGGCCGCGGCAGCGAGAAAGAGCGAGGAGGGCGCGACGTACGCGGCGCCGATCAATATGCCGACGACAAGCGGCGCTAGCGCGAGCAATATTTCGATCCAGACGGGGCGGCTCGCCGGCGTTATTTCGTAGGAGACATAGTACATCGCGCGATAGATACCCATAAGTATCGCGAAGACCGCGATCGCGATATGGAAGCTCAAGCCGACCGCAAAGCCGAGACTGAGTGCGGCGAAGGCGGCAGCTGCTGCGAGCGTGCCGCACACAAGCGATCGGCGCAGGCCGTTGCGGAGATTTCGCGCCGCAAGCGGCGTGAGAAGTACGACAATGGCATGCGCGAGCGCGTATACGAGCGACACGTTGACAAGCCCCACGAGCGCGGAGCCGCTCTCAAGCGCCAGGTATTCGAATATCATCACCCACGCGAATACGTGCGCGGCCGAAAAAGCGAGGCGCAGGAGCGATCGATGCAAAAGGCGCGCCGTCATACGAGGCGGCGCGGCGCGAATGTCGCAAAAAGCGGCACGATAAGAACGAGCGCGTACCCGAGCCAGACATTCCAATCGGCGTAGAGCGCCCAGCCCGCATACGGCACGCTGAAGACCCAATCAAGGAGCGCGATCTCAAGCACCCAAAGCGCCGAATACGGCGCGATGTCTTTTGCTGAATGAAATCCGAGTGATACGCCGGCCCAGGTAGCGACGATAATCAAAGTAAGCAGCATCAAAAGGTGCGCCGAAATGCCGTTGATCTGATGGATGGAAAGGCCGGCGGAAACGAGATACATGATCGCGTAGATCATGACGCCGAAGAAAATGCCTGACGTGCGCCTCATTCCTCTATTATGCGCGCGCTGCGCGCTTTCCTGCGATGCCCGTGTGGATTAATCCTGTGTGCTCGTCGCGTCGCCGCTGGTTTCGGTCGAGGTCGCCTGCGGAAGCTCGGTCTTCAGCTTCTCCTGCGCATCGATATTGACCTTCGTGCTCTCCGCCGCGCGGATCGCCGCCTGGAAGGTGCTGAATGCTGCGCCGTACTCGCCGCGTTCGAATTTCAATTCGCCATCAGAAATCGCCTGCTGTGTTTCCTTTTCGCCTACCGCGAGCGTCGAGCTTGCCGCTGCGCTCGAGAGTGAGGCACGGACCTGCTGAAGTGCCGCCGTTGCGTTCGCTTTGGTCGTCATGGCTGCGGCCTTCGTCTTTGCATCATTACGCTTCGCGAGACTCGCTTCAACGCCGGAGCGATCGCTCGCGAGCGCGTTCTTATGCGCGGCGACGGTCGCAAGGATCGGCGCGACATCATCGCTCTTGGGTGCGTCGCCCGCGAGTGCGGCGAGCACCTGCTCGTGGCCGGAGAGCGACGCTTCGAGATTCGACTGGGCCTGCGCAACGACGGTCGGATCGTCGGTCTCCGCCATCTTTGCGACGTTCGCGTTGAAATCCGCCGTAGTCACCGCGATCTGATTCTGAATATCGGCGCGCGCGACGGGCGTGAGCTTCCCTTCCGCAGCAAGCTGCTCCGCCTCCCCAAGACGGCGCTCGACAAGCTGGGTATTCCAATCGGCCTTCGCGCTGTCCGAGGTGGCAAGAGCGCCGACGACCGGTTCGTTCACGTGGATCTTGATGGGATACAAAACGTCGCCCGGAAGCGCATTCTCCGCGGCATACGAGGTACCGACGCCGATGGTAAGCACCAGCGCAAATGCCGGCACACTTGCATGCGCAAAGACCTTCCGCGGCGCTTCGAACCAAGCGAGGATAGCCTCGATGCGATCATAGGTGCGCAGGGTGATCGGCGCGATCGCCGGGTGTCCGCTCATGAAAAAGCGCAGTTCATTGCGCAGACGGGCGCGCTCGACGGGCGTAAGCCCATCCAAGCCGTTTTCATCATGTGATTGAAAATTCATACGTGAGGGGTTTGCCGTGCAGGCGGCGCTTTGCTTCAGAGGAGCTTCACGCGACCTACACAACTCCCTTATC
>JAFAPB010000025.1 GCA_019247335.1 Candidatus Kaiserbacteria bacterium | reverse complement strand
GTGTGCACAAGCAGCCGTGAGATGCGGAAATCATTCGAGCGGCTCGCGAAGCTGTTGCCGCCGGGCGTCACGCCGGTGTATCAGACGCGGCCGTTCGGTGATCAGGTGGAACTTGCGGCGAAATCCCGCGTACCGGCGATGGTCCGGGCGCTCGCGTGCGAGCATCCGGAAGGGCGGCGCGGCGTCGCGACCGTGGCACCGTGCTGCTCGACGCAGTTCCACATCGGCGTCCCGAACATGCTCTCCGATCCGGGGATGCTGTTCTTCAACATCCTGAACAACAGCGCTCCGCACGCCCGCCTGAAGGTCATCGACTTTTACAAGGTCAAAGGTGCCGAAGGGCACCTCGCGATCTGGAAAGGGTGGGCCAACAAGGACCGTCTGCCGGCGCCGCGTTGGTTCCATTCTGCGGGCGATATGCGGCAGTTCATCCGCGGTATCCCGAAGCTCCTGACCAAGCGAAAGGTCGAGGGCGGCGAGGACGAGTGGGTGCAGGTCTACCGCGAGATGTCGCGCCTGACCGATCCCGAGAGCATCGGGACGATCTGGTGGGAAGCGCGGCCGCGTTTCTGGCCGGATTCGAAGTTCGACCCGTACACGGTCGAATGGCGCTGTTTCCCGTCGCTCCAGCCGCATCAGGCGGTCGATCTCGCGAACGAACTCATCCAGATCAAGGAGGCGTTCGACGCGTATCTGCCGCGCATGAGGCGCTGGAATCGCGAGAGCGGGAGCGTGGCGGAGCTCTACCGGCACCTCTCCGAACGCAGCTACCTCATCCCGCCCGAGCCGCTCGAGGATCATCGATGGTGGGAATTGTTCCACAAGTAGCGCTTCTTCCCGGCGGAATCCCCATTCATGGAGATTCCGCCGGCATCTTTTTTGATGGTATACAAAGACATGAAACGAATCCTGGTCGTGCAGTCGCGCGTCACGGAAACCCGCATCGAGCGCGAGCGCGAGAATTACCGCCGCACGATCGGTGATCGTGCCGAGGTCTCTTTTCTATCCGCGCTCGATGAGCAGCTCGCATGGAACGCACCCGCGGATTTCCTCAAAGGCAACGATGGGGTCATTTTCGGCGGCTCTTCCGATTTCGATTTCCACGGCGGCCGGCGGGAAGACGATCCGGCGCGCATTATCTCGATGGTGATCCTCTCGCGCACGAGAGATTTGATTTCATACGCGCTCGAGAACGACGTGCCGGTCCTCGGCGTCTGCTTTGGCCACCAGATCATCGGGCAGATGCACAACGGCATGGTCTCTAACGACCGCGAGCAGAGCAAGCTCGGCTCATACGAGGTCGCGCTCACCGAAGCGGGGAAGAGCGACCCGCTTTTTGCAGATTTACCCGAGCGCTTCTTCGCGCAGTACGCGCACAAGGACAGCGTCACCAACATGCCGGACGGCGCGACCTTGCTCGCGACAGGGAGCGCCTGCCGATTCAGCGCGCTCAAATACGGCAAAAAAGTGTATACAGTGCAGTTCCATCCGGAGGTCAAACAATTCCGGCACGGACCGGATCAAAAGGAGTCGCCCGAAGCATCAAAATTGGTGCCGCGCTGGATCGAACGGATGGTCGGATAAAAAGTTGCCCCCGCACGCCATGGCAGACGTGTCGGGGGTAGTCTTGTCGCGCGCCGCGCTATGCGGCGAGCGGCGTTTCTTCGCGCTGACGAAGTCGCCTGAAAGCGTCTTCGTAGCGGGCGACCATGTACGGCATATCGGTCTGCCGGCCCTTCTCGAACGCATTGCGCCGCAGCTTCGGCCACAATGTCGGATCCTGATACCAGTCGCGCATCGCGATGATGCGCGCCAGCAGGGTCGCCGAATCGTACGGTTCGATGAAGAGCGTGTCGCCGGTCGCGGTCGTGGGATCGATCGATGCGCCGTATTCGCGCGCACCGCCGCCGCATGTGGCGATGACGGGATTGCCATTCGCCCACGCGATGAAATTGCTCGTGCCGCACGCTTCGTTGCGCGGCAGCGGGCACTCGAGCCACGTGTCCGACCCTTGTGCGGCGAGCAAACGGATATGCTCGCTGTAGTCGGGCAGATACGCGAAGCCCGGAGCGATCGCGGGATCCCGCATCCATTCCCGGAACGTCGCGACCCATCCTTGGCAGCACTCGTCGCTCTCATGCGGCACGCCGCCGATGAGGATCTTGGAGCCGGAGGCGACGATCTGCCGGATGACCGGTTCAAGGAGCGGTTGCTGGTTCTTGTACCCGGTCAGCCGCCGCACCGCACCAAGGATGTGATCATCGACGGACCAGCTGACGCCGGTCTGCGCCTTGATCATCTCGAGCAGCTCACGCTTGTCGCCGAAGTGTGCATCCCGGAGTTGCGCTGCCGTCGGATCCCGATAGGGGGCGATCCGGGGCGAGAGAATGCTTGCGCGATCAACGCCGTTGAGCAGGCCGATGATCTTGTCCGCGAATCCCGGATGCGTCTCACGCAGGACTTCCGCGTGCTCTTCGCTCACGCCGGCGACCAGATCCGCGCAGGCGATGCAACCGCGGTCGGGGTCGATGCGTCCGTTCACGACGAAGCTGTCGTAGTGCCGCCGATCGATCGCCAGGCCATTGAACCAGCCTGCGTCGAACGTCGGCAGCGCTTCGCGTCGCGCCGTGTGGTTGACGAAGAGATAGCGCGTCCCGTGGAAGTACGGATCGTCCCGCATTCCCGGAATCGCATTGCATCCCGCGCGCCACTCCTGCACGGAGACGATCTCCGGTTTCAGCTTGAGCTGCTTGAGCAAGAGGTGCGCAGCGCGGCCGAAGAAGGCCGACTGCTCAAGCGAAATGCCGTGATCGCTCGCGTAGAGCACATCTCCCTCCGCACGGCCGTTGTACATGCCGGCTTCGGGGCAGATGAGGAGGAGCCGCGAGCTGTTGCGGCGCACCTCGATGATGCGAACGGTCCGCCGCACGCTCGGCATATAAATATCGACCGCCAGATCATCGAGACGCTTCGCGCCCGGGATCGAGAGATAGTCGATCGGTTCGTGGGTCTTGTAGTCCCGCGGGTAGCCGTAGCACACGTAGATGCCCGGCATCGCGAGAAATTCATGACCCATGAGATCGCCGAGCCCACCCCGGAAGGAGTGGAGGATTTCGTGGAGTCGCAGTTCGACGGTGAGGACGACGAGCGGTACGTTCGCCGCTCGGCTTGGTGCCATTGTCATTTGCGTTTCGCTCCCAGTTAGTCTTTTGCGGTCAAACATGACCGCGCCTGTAAAAATCGTATACCCAGCGGGACAGTACGCAAGGCGATATGTCATGAAGCGATCGGTGCAAAAAATGTGCACAAGTTCATTGACCCGCTCTCATGCAAACGCGACAATTAACGGAGCGAAGCCGGATGTTGTGAGACAACAAGACTAGATTCGGGTTTGACGCCCGTTGCGACTAAGCCAATGGAAAAAATTCGTGGTCGGTGATCGCGAAACCCGTCACGGCGGGTTCGAGAAAGCCTACGGGCAGCCCTCGACCATTGCCGCTTAGGACATAACAGTCGGCTCTTCATACTTCCTGCGCGCCGTCTTTCTAGGCGCGCAATTCATTTGTATATAGAGCCGCTAGAGGCTTGACGCATCTTTTTAAATGCCTATACTGGTCCGACCATCGCTCCTGATGGTTTCCGCTGAGTGTGCGCTAGCACCTCGGCCGTCAGTACCGGAACATCCGGAGTAGTGGCTTGAACTTTGATAATTGAATAAGAAGATTGTACGCAATACATAACCAATGTATTGGTAAGTTTCGGATTCGAAAGGATTCGAAAGCAAACACACACAGCAATAAGCAAGAAAGTAAGTAAGACAGTAATCGGAATACAGAATTATTACAGCGAAGCTCACGCTTCGCTTGGGATATACATTCTTTTGTTCCGTCCATCCTAAAAAAGAACTAAATCAAATTCGTTCAAGAATTATCGCCACCGCATCGTCTTTGACGAGGCACCGGCGAGATTGATTCTTTTACTGAGAGTTTGATCCTAGCTCAGGGTGAATGCTGGCGGTATGGATAAGGCATGCAAGTCGAATGGGTTTAGACCCATGGCAGACGAGGCAGTAACACGTAGGAACGTCCCCCGAAGTCGGGCAGAACCAGCCGAAAGGTTGGATAATTCCCGATGGTCTCGCAAGAGTAAAGATTTATCGCTTCGGGAGCGGCCTGCGCAATATCACGCTAGTTGGTGAGGTAATGGCTCACCAAGGCTACGACGTTTAGGGGAGCTGAGAGGCTGACCCCCGCCGATGAGACTGAGACACGGCTCATACCCCTACGGGGGGCCGCAGCCGAGAATATTCGACAATGGGCGAAAGCCTGATCGAGCGATACCGCGTGGTGGATGAAGTGCTTCGGCACGTAAACATCTTTTATGAGGGAGGAAGTTATTGACGTTACCTCATGAATAAGGGGCTCCTAACTCTGTGCCAGCAGGCGCGGTAATACAGAGGCCCCAAGCATTACCCGGAATTACTGGGCGTAAAGAGTGCGTAGGTGGTCATATTAGTCGCCTGTTAAAACCCAGGGCTCAACCCTGGATCTGCGGGCGAAACGGTATGACTCGAGGGCGTGAGAGGTGCATAGAACTCTAGGTGTAGGGGTGAAATCCGTTGATATCTAGGGGAATACCGAAAGCGAAGGCAGTGCACTGGCGCGTTCCTGACACTCAAGCACGAAAGCGTGGGTAGCGAACGGGATTAGATACCCCGGTAGTCCACGCCCTAAACCATGTCAACTGGCTTTCCGGAGTATCGACCCTCTGGGAGGCGAAGCTAACGCGTTAAGTTGACCGCCTGGGTAGTACGGCCGCAAGGCTAAAACTCAAAGGAATAGACGGGAGCTTGCACAAGTGGTGGAGCGTGTGGCTCAATTCGTCGCTAAGCGAAGAACCTTACCAGGGCTAGAAATCCTACTGCACGTCTAGCGAAAGCTAGAAAGCCTTCGAGGGTGTAGGACAGGTGATGCATGGCTGTCGTCAGTTCGTGGTTTGAATCGTTCCCTTCAGTGGGGTAACGAACGCAACCCTCGTTGCCAGTTACAAGTGTCTGGCGAGACTGCCCCCTCACGGGGGAGGAAGGTGAGGATGACGCCAAGTCAGC
>JAFAPB010000012.1 GCA_019247335.1 Candidatus Kaiserbacteria bacterium | reverse complement strand
CGCCGATCGCGTTTTTGGCGACCAAAATATCGCCGACCGGTTTATTCTCTTCTTTTGCTTCCTTCTCGGCAGCGTCAAAATCCTTTTGCGAGACGAGTCCCGCATCGGCAAGAAATGATTTCAAATGTGTGTCGGAAATGTACATCGATTCAATTATACCAGTTGCGTGCTGTTGGAAATTGGTACGCCATGTACTATGAATCAATGCGGGAGCTTTTGTTCAGACACAGCAACGCATTTAAAGCGATCGGTGCGCTCATACTAGCGGTCTTGGCACTATATTTGTGGTATTACGGCTATCTATCTGGCCTGTTTTATCTGTTTGGGTTTTATGTTGTTGTTTACGCGATATCAAAGATATTCAAGACTACTTTTATTTTGAATCTTATTGTCGGATTGGGTGGTTTCCTTTTTTACGCAATATTCATTATTGGGGTTTTATACAACATTTATTCAGCTTTAAGGATCATGTTCGAAAATAGCTTTTTGTGGGGGCTATTGGCTTTAGTCATTGGGGTCCCGTTAGGTCAACTAATACTTTATGTTGTGATAGGCGGGATCGGAATGATTCTCGGTATGCCGCTTTTTTGGATGATCGAAGATGTAGAACGAAGTGCTTCAGGTGTTGACAAGTCAATTTAAGCGATATAAGCTCTGTTCATTAGTTCCGCCGCAGGCGGACGCTTTTTTTGAAAGGCGGCCCCGGCGAACCAGGAAAAGAATTAGAACAACACAATCCATATGGCACTCTTCGATCTCAAATCGCTCAACTCCGCGCTGGACGAACTCCAGCAGGAGCGCGGCATTTCGCGCGATTCCGTCATCGACGCGCTCGCGACCGCACTCGCCGCGGCCTATCGACGTGAATACGGCAAACGCGGGCAGATCATCCGCGCGACCTTCAATCCGGAAACGGGCGACATGGAATTCCGCCAGGCGAAGATCGTCGTCGACAACACCCTCGTGCGCCAAGAAGACGAGGAGCCGACCGGCGACGAGGATCATCGCTCGCGCTTCAACCCCGAGCAGCACATCATGATCGAAGACGCACGCCGCATTAAGAAAGACTCCCAGCTCGACGAGGAAATTTCCTTCCCGCTCGAGACGCGCGAAGATTTCGGCCGCATCGCCGCGCAAGCAGCGAAGCAGGTCATCATGCAAAAGGTCCGCGAAGCGGAGCGCGCTTCTATTATTGAGGAGTATGGCGAGCGCGAGGGCGAGATCGTGACCGGCCACGTGCAGCGCTTCGAGCGCGGTAATCTCTATATCGACCTCGGCCGCGCGACCGCTATTCTCCCGTACGACGAACAGATCCCCGGCGAGCGCTATCGCCAGGGCGAGCGCGTGCGCGCGCTCCTTCTGCGCGTCGACGAGGGCATCCGCGGCACCTTCATCCGCCTCTCCCGATCGCACCCGCGCTTTTTGACGAAGCTGTTCGAAGCGGAAGTCCCCGAAATGGCTGCTGGCACCGTGGAAGTGAAGGGCATTGTGCGCGAGCCCGGCAGTCGCGCGAAGATCGCTGTACATTCTATAGATGAGCATGTCGACCCGGTCGGTGCGCTCGTCGGCCAGCGCGGCGTACGCGTCGCCGTCGTCACCTCGGAGCTCGGCGGCGAGAAGATCGACGTCGTCGAATGGTCGGAAAACCCGGGCGACTACGTGAAAGAAGCGCTGAAGCCCGCGCAGGTCTTGGGAATCGAACTTTTTGAAGAGGAGAATCGCGCGGTCGTTTCCGTCGCGGAAGATCAGCAGTCGCTCGCGATCGGCCGCGGCGGCCAGAACGTGCGTCTCGCGGCCCGTCTCACCGGATGGAAGATCGATATCCGCTCGATGGGCGGCGATCAGATCTCGGAGGATGGCGGGGCCCAGCCGGAAGTGCAGCGCACCGATGTCGAGAACGTCGACGCGCAGGAGGATACGTTCACCGAAGCGAAACAGGATATGGCGGGCGATGACGACGAATCGAAAGACGAGGGCCTCGATAACCTTGACGCGAAGGTCCAGGATCGTGACATCGAAGATGAAAAGGTAGAAGAGCAGCAGGAAGAGGATGTCGAGAAAGAAGTCGACGTCGACACGAAAGAAAGCGAACGCGAATCGGAATAATTTCTAAAAGTGACGGGGCCGCGCCGAAGCGGCCCCGTTTCTTTCTGCTTTATATTTTGAGCGCTGGCACGATCTGTTTTTTGCGCGAAACAACCCCCGGGAGGACGGCGGAATCGCCCGCGAGCGAGACACCGAATGATTTCTCGACGATTTGCTTCGTGAGATTGTCATACACGAAGACAGTTGCCTCTTCTTTCAAAATATCGATCACGAAAAAGAGCACGCCGTGGGTGTCGGACTCCTGCGCAAGAATGCTTTTGATCGCGGCGATGATTCCCTCCTTGCGCGCAAGGATAGTTGCGGGCGTTGTGGTTTCGACGACGGAGACGCGGATATTTTTGTCGCCGACCTCGAACTTCTTGCTATCGATATGGATGAGGCCGGAATCCGTGTAATCCGAGACGTCGGATTTTGCGGCGAACATCTCCGCAGCGTATGCGGAAATGTCGACGTTAAGTTGCCTGGCAAGTTTCTCCGCGATCGTCTTATCGTGCGGAGTCGTCGTCGGCGAGCGGAATTCGAGCGTATCCGAAAGAATGCACGAGAGCATGAGCCCGGCCATGCCTTCCGGCATACTCGCGACGACCGCATCGCCCACGAGATCGTGAATGACGCTCGCGGTCGAAGCGAGTGGCCGCATCGTGACCGTGATCGGCGCGAGGGTCTCAAGTCCACCCACGAGCTTATGGTGGTCGATGATCGCCGTGATCTTCGCATCGTTGATATTCTCAAAAAGTTCCTGCGGGTTGTTGGTGTCAACGATGACGATCTCGTCTTCGGTGCTGACGCTCTCAAGAAGGGACGGCTGCGGCACCTTCCAGCGGTTGAGTACGAACGAGGTTTCTTTGTTCAACTCGCCGAGCACGTACGGGGTCGCCGGCGTCGAAGTATGCTCATTTAAATACCACGCCCACAGGATCGCGCAGCAAGTCGTGTCGGTATCCGGCGCTTTGTGTCCGAAGACTTTGATGAGTGCCGCCATACCGCGAAAGTATAACCATCGTTCACCAAAATCCAAGAGAAGGCGGTCTGATACAATCCATTCATGCCTCCCGCGCCTGCAACTCCTCCGCAGAAACCGACCGGTTCGGGACCGGTGATCGGCATCATCGTCATAGTAATTATGCTGATCTTCGGCGCACTCTATTTCTGGGGCGCACAGCTCAATAAGACTTCAGAGCCGCTCCCGCTGATCCCTGATAACGCGACGTCGACTCAATAATTGCGGCACGCGGTTTTTCTCGGTACACTCTCGCGATGTCCGATCTGCAAAACGTAAAGATTTCCCGCGACGATGCGCGCTGGGAAACGGAGATCAAAGCGGAGATACCGGCGGAGGCGCTTTCCAGATACCGCGACCTCGCGCTCAAAGAGATCCAAAAAACCGCGAAGCTCGACGGTTTCCGGCCCGGCAAGGCGCCTCTCGAGCGCATCGTGCAGGTCTATGGCGAAAGCGCCGTCATGCGTCATGCGGCGGAACACGCGATCGAGCACGAATTGCCTGAACTCCTGGCAAAAGAGAATGTGCTCATCGTCGAGTCGCCGCGCGTCTCGACCGATACGCCGGAGAACGGCAAACCGCTTGTTTTCACCGCGCGGGCAGCACTCGCGCCGGAAGTCACGCTCCCTGATTATAAAGCGATCGCGAAAAAGCACGTCGATATAAAGGAAGATACGTCTGTTTCCGATGAAGAACACAGGCAGGCGCTCATGCACCTGCGCCGCGAGCGCGCACGTATCGATAAAATAGAGAGCGGTACGGAGCCGCAGAAGGCGGCCGAGGAATCGCGCGCGATGGAAGAGAAGGACCTGCCGGAACTGGACGATGCGTTCGTGCAGTCGCTCGGCATTGAGAGCGCCGAGAAATTCATCGAAACGGTTCGCACCAATATCAAGACCGAAAAGGAAATCCGTGCGATGGAGAAGCGCCGCGCCGCGATCCTCGATGAGCTCGCGAAAGAGACGAAAGCACGCTTCCCTGCCGCGCTCGCGGAATACGAGCTTGATGACATGGAAGGCCGCCTCAAGGATGACCTCGCACGCATCGGTCAAACGCTCGAAAGCTATCTTGCGGAAGCGAAAAAAACGCTCGACGAGCTGCGCGCCAGCTGGAAAGAAGCGGCGGAGAATCGCGCCAAGGTGCGGCTTATCCTCGCCGAGATTGCACGCAAAGAAAATATTCAGATCGAGCCCGCGGTGCTTGAGCACGAACTCGAGCATGCGCGGCAACACTACCCCGACGCGGATGCCGAGGCGCTGCGCAGCCACATCCTGCACGCGATGCGCAACGAAGCGACGCTCCGCTTTCTTGAAGGCAATACGGAGCCCGTGGGACATACCGCGCACGATCACGAGTGATTTGCGCGCGCGGTCGTTTTTCTACCTGCCCCGTGGCAGTTTTTGAAAAAAACCGCACATGGGGTACACTCCGCCCATATGTCCACTCTCAAATCGCAAATGTTGGTGCCGATGGTCGTCGAGAAGACCTCAATGGGCGAACGCGCGTACGATATCTTTAGCCGCCTTCTGAAGGAGCGCATCGTCTTCCTCGGAGGTCCTATCGACAATGATGTCGCGAATCTCGTCGTGGCCCAGCTGCTTTTCCTCGCCTCCGAGGATCCGAAGAAAGATATCTCGTTCTACATTAATTCTCCGGGCGGGATGGTGACTGCAGGATTCGCCATACTGGATACGATGAATCATATCCAGCCAAACGTCTCGACCGTCTGCGTCGGCATGGCAGCGTCCGCCGCAGCCGTGCTGCTCTCTGCCGGCGAAAAAGGCAAGCGCTACGCGCTTCCGAATGCGGAGGTAATGATTCATCAGCCGTCGGGAGGCGCAGAAGGTATGGCATCCGATATCGAGATAACAGCCAAGCAGATCCTTAAGGCGCGGGAGCAAATCAATAAGATTTTGGCCAAAAATACGGGTCAAAAGCTGGAAAAAATCGAGCGCGACGTCGATCGCGACTTCTTCATGGGCGCCCACGAAGCGGTCGAGTACGGCATCATCGATAAGGTACTCAACTAGCGGTGTCGGGCGACCGCGCCGCTTATAGCGCGTTTTGCCGCGCGTGATATAGTGCGCGTACACCTTAGTATTTATGAATTTCAAACTTTCATTCGCGTACCTGGGTATGCGTCGAGAACTTGTCAGGGGTTGCCTCTCTCAACTGTCATCCGAAGATTTCCGATCGTAATCAGGACGCGTCTGAACGACGCGTATGTCAATTAAAATAGTATTAGCGCTCCTCGCCCTCGCGGGCGCAGCCGGCATTGCGATGGGCTATTTCTTGCGCATGCTCATCCTGCAGGCCAAGCGCGGATCAATGGAGCTCCAGATCAGGAAGATGATGCTCGATGCCGAAGAGCGCGCGAAGCAGGTCGTCGCGGAAGCGGAGGAGCGCGCCAAGCAGAAAGAAGAAGAGCTCACGAGCGATTTCAAGGAACGCGAGCGCGATTTGAAAGCGACCGAGGAGCGCCTCGTCCGCAAGGAAGAAACGCTCGACCAACGCCGCCTCAACCTCGACAACGAGCAGGAATCTTTAAATAAGAAGGCGGAAGAGTTGCAGAGGGCCAAGGAAGAAGTCGATCGGATCGTTGAAGAAGAGCAACAGAAGCTCGAAAAAGTCGCGAATTTGACTGCCGATGAAGCGAAAAACGAACTGCTTTCCTCGATAGAGAAGCAGTATGAGACGGATCTCGAAGGCCGCATGCGCAAGCTCGAGATCGCGAGCGATGAGAAGCTCGAGCAAAAGGCGCGCGAAATACTCACGACGGCGGTCCATCGCCTCGGCAATTCGGTCGTCTCCGATGTGCTCGCGACGACCATTTCCCTTCCCAACGACGAGATCAAAGGCAAGATCATCGGCAAAGAGGGTCGTAATATTCGCTCGTTCGAACGCGCGACCGGCGTCGACGTCATTATCGACGACACGCCCGGCACGCTTACCCTCTCTTCTTATGATCCCATTCGCCGCCAGATCGCGCGTATTGCGCTGGAGAATCTGATCCTCGACGGCCGTATCCAGCCGGCAAAGATCGAAGAAGCAGTGCAGAAAGCCGAGCAGGAAATCACGAACATCATCAAGAAGAAAGGCGCCGAAGCGGCGTATGCGGCGAAGGTACCGAACGTCGATCCGAAGCTGCTCATGATCCTCGGGCGGCTTTATTTCCGCACGAGCTACGGTCAGAATGTGCTCGACCACTCGGTCGAAGTAGCGCATTTGGCCGGCATGCTCGCGGAGGAACTCGGCGCTGATCCGACAACCGCACGCGCCGGAGCGTTGTTCCACGATATCGGCAAGGCCGTCGACCACGAGGTTCCCGGTACACACGTCGAGATCGGGCGTCGAATTCTGCAAAAATTCGGCGTCGACGAAGCGGTCATTAAGGCAATGCAGGCGCACCACGAGGAATATCCGTATGAGACGCCGGAGAGCATGATCGTGCAGGTCGCGGACGCCATCTCCGGCGGCCGCCCCGGCGCACGCCGCGATTCAGTCGAGAATTACATTAAACGTCTTGAGGATCTTGAGGCTATCGCGAATCAGGAGAAAGGCGTCGAAAAGAGCTATGCCATTTCAGCGGGTCGCGAGATACGAGTCATTGTGAAGCCTGAAGAATTGACCGATCTCGAGTCCCGCCAGCTCGCCCGCACTATCGCCGACAAGATCGAAAAGGAACTCCAGTACCCCGGCGAGATCAAAGTCTCCGTCATCCGCGAGACGCGCGTCATCGAATACGCCAAATAGACCGACTGATTATCGAAAAGCCCCGGTTGCCGCGGCTTTTTTGCACTGTGGATAGGTGGATTTACGGTATTTGACACCCCCCGAATACGGCTCAAAATGGGTATGACGGTCGAAAAACGTCGATTTTTACAAATAAAATATATACGTATGGCGAATAAAATGGATCTCGTCGAGAAGGTCGCAGCCACGATCGGCTGCACGAAGGCCGACGGCGAGCGCGCCGTCGAGGCGATCATCGACACGATCACCGAGACCCTGAAGCGCGGCGAGGAGGTCTCCGTCGCAGGCCTCGGTATTTTCGAAGCGAAGACGCGGGCCGGTCGCATGGGCAGGAACCCCCGGACCGGCGCCTCGATTCAGATCAAGGCGATGAAGGTGCCGAAATTCCGAGCTTCCAAGACTCTGAAAGATGCGGTCAAGTAGCGAGCGCGCGTGCAATCTCGAGAACGCTTCAGCCGCCCCTTGGGGCGGCTGAAGCGTTTAATAGGGTTGTTTTGTATTGCCCTCGCCATCATGTAAAGTGACTGTGTTCTCTCGAGCACAAGCGGGATTAGTTTAGTGGCAAAATACGAGTTTTCCAAACTTGGGTCGGGAGTTCGATTCTCCCATCCCGCACATGCCAAAAACGACCGGATCAATGCTCATGCAGATCGCGCTTATTGCCGTGTTGATCGGCGCGATTACATTTATGCTCAATCGTTCCTATGTCCCCTCGGCTCCCATGGTGGGAAGCGCGACAACTAGCGCGCAAACCGCTGCTGCCTCGGAGGCCACTGCATCGTCAACAGCAGCGACTTCGACTCCCCCCGCTGCTACAACGACTCCGAATACGGCGATCGTCAAAAAAACCAGCAGCAAAGGCAAAAAATCGGAATCTTCGGCGGGCGGCGGCATCGTGCGACGCATCGACAATCCGTACGACAGTGCTCCCCTTTCTTTCACCGTCGTCAACGACATAGCTCGATCGGCACTCGTAAATATTCTTTGCCTCACATCGGGCGGTCTTGTGAGACCCATTTCTGGCAGCGGCGTCGTGATCGATCCACGCGGCATCATCCTCACGAACGCCCACGTGGCACAGTACGTGCTTCTTGCAGATAGCGGCAAGATCGACCTGACCTGCTATGTACGTACCGGCTCCCCTGCCGTCTCACAGTGGATACCGCGCGTTCTCTATATTCCGCGTGCCTGGGTAACCGAACACGCCGCGGAGATAACGGAACCGCATCCTCTCGGGACTGGCGAGCACGATTATGCGCTTCTGTATATAGATCGCAGCATCGACGGATCGGCGCTCCCCTCCTCCTTCTCGGCGATATCGCCGGATACTCGCGAGGCGATTGCCTTTGTAGACGACCAAGTGCTCGCTGCCAGCTATCCCGCCGAATTTCTCGGAGGACTGGCCGCGACCAACAATCTCTACGCTGCAGGCTCGATCACATCGATTAAGCAATTACTCACGTTTGATACGGATTCGGTCGATGTGATGTCACTCGGCGGTGTTATAGAAGCCCAGAGCGGATCCTCGGGTGGAGCCATTAGCAATCAATGGGGCCGCCTAGTCGGCATCATCACGACGACAAGTGAGGCAGCGACGACTGCAGAGCGCGATCTGCGCGGCATAACGTTGAGTTATATCAATCGCGACATTAAAGCACAGACGGGTAATGACTTAACGAGCATTCTGGGCGGCGATCCCAAACAGGGCGCGGATACCTTTGAGTCACAGCAAGGTATAGCTCTTGCCGACATTCTCCTAAAGGAGATTTTTAAAAACTAGCGGATCGGGCTGCTGGGAATTGAACCCAGTCTACGTGCTCCCAAAGCACGCGTACTACCGGTATACGACAGCCCGTCAAAAACGAGAGCATACTAACACGGTTATAAAGGACAC
>JAFAPB010000055.1 GCA_019247335.1 Candidatus Kaiserbacteria bacterium | reverse complement strand
GGCCGGGCGACATCCGCAAAGTGGCACCCTGGCTGCGGCCCGACGTCGCGGTGCTGACGGGTGTGTCCGAGATCCCGGCGCACGTCGAATTCTTTGATTCGCCTGATCATGTGTTCCGCGAGAAGCGGGCGCTCGCGGAGCATTTGAAGCCGGGCGGCAAGCTCATTCTCAACGGCGACGATCCACGGATGCGCGAGCTGCGGACCGAATTCCGCGGCGCTTCGATCATGTACGGCTGCGAACCGAACGATGATTTTTTTGCTTCGCACTATGAGATCTATTACGAAGAGGGGAGGCCGGCCGGCGTGCGCTTTCGCATCAATCACGGCGGATCATCGATCCCTGCGACGGTACACGGCGCGCTCGGTTTGCCGCGCATGTATGCAGCGACCGCCGCGATCGCTGTTGCCGAAGCGATCGGTATCGATGAAGTGAGCGCGATCGGGGAACTCAAGGACTGGACGCCGCCGCCCGGGCGCGTGCGGCTCATTCCCGGAATGAAAGGCGCGACGATCATCGACGACACCTACAACTCCTCGCCTGCGGCAGCGCTCGCCGCGCTCGATACGTTGAAGTCGGTCAATCCCGGCTCGGGCGGACGTCGCATCGCCGTTTTGGGAGACATGCTCGAGCTCGGCAAATTCGCGAAAGACGCGCACAAGCAAGTGGGTGAGCGCGCGGCGCAAACCGCCGACCTTCTCGTCACGATCGGCATACGCGCGCGAACGATCGCCGAAGCCGCGCTCGATAGCGGTATGCGCGACCAACAGATCCTGCAGTTCGATACCGGTCTGCGAGACGCGGCCGCGGAAGAGCTCGCGCGCAATGTGCGCGAAGGAGACATCGTCCTTGTCAAAGGATCGCAGGCGATGCGATTGGAAAAGGTAGTGCTCGGCCTGATGGCGGAACCGCTCAAAGCCGCGGAACTCCTGGTGCGTACCGAGCCGGAGTGGGAGACAGTATAAAAAGATTCAGGCCGCCGGGATTGCCGACGGCCTGATACTCAAGAGCGAGGTGCTGCCAGTTCAGTGCACCGGAACGGGCTGCGAGTGGCCGGCGTTGAGCTGTGCGAGCTGCAACAGCGGATCATCGAGTTGCAGCGCATGCGTGTCGCCAGAAAGGTGAAGCGACGCGAAGTTCGAGGACTCGATGTGCTGATGTCCGAAATCACCGAAGACGCTGTGGTCCTGGCTCGTCGAAATCAGGAGCGAGTCGCCGGCATTGAAGTCGGCCTGGACCGACGGGCTCTGGGTATGCCAGGCGAACGAATCGTTGTCGTGCTCCTGGAACCAACCGCCCGAATAGCCCTGGCCGCTGTACCAGCCGTTGTCGACGACATGGTCGCTGTTCGCACTCATGTCGGCACTGGTGCGCACGAACATCGTGCCGCCGAACGGGAAGTACGGCGTATAGACGACGCCGCTTCCGCTCGCATTCAGATGCTGATCGAGATGCGCGACGCCAGATTGCCAGCCGTCGCCCGAGTAGGCGTCGATGCTCGATGCACCCCAGGCATAGCTGTAGAGCGTGACGTAGCCGCTTCCGGCCTGCGCGGTGTACGAATCGAAGTTCCAGTTGCTGGCGGTGCCGTGCAACTGCGAATACCCGTCCGCGGTTTGCGTGTCCAGATCGGAAACGCTGCCCTGGCCGTGATAGACCCAGACATCCGCGAAGCGCGCCGTGATCGGCGATCCGACACCGAGGTCGGTGAGGATCTGCGCCTGATTCTGCAGCGGCGTGGGCACGAGATCGAGATTGTAGAACGTGTTCTGCTCACCCAAAAGGTTAGTCAGGTCGCGTGGCATGGCCTTCTCCTTCGGCAGCGCCCCCAATGGGCAGTTTCTGCACTGTATCTATAATAGCATTTCAATTGCCAGATGTCAATATATATGTCATTCAAAATAGGCCTGTACGCTTGGGTTTTTCACGCTCATCCAGTACAATCGCGCCTACAGAGGCCCTATCGTCTATCGGCTAGGACGCGACCCTCTCACGGTCGAAAGCGGGGTTCGATTCCCCGTAGGGTCAACCGTGCAGAAAAGGCCCGCTTTATGCGGGCTTTTTCTGTGCGGGATGTTGATCTCGAGTGGAGAAATCGAACGGCCGGAGGCACGTAGGCGCCGAGGCGGGCTCGCGACTTTTTGCAGCAGCAAAAAAGTTGTGAGTCGATTCCTCACAGAATCAGTTATACTCGAATTATGCGCTGGAATCCTTATATGAATGCGGCCATGGCCGCCGCGTATATCGGCGCGGTTGCCCTGCTGATCAACTACATCAGTTCGTTCCGGCACGATACGCCGGATACGATCGTTGATAGCGTTTCCTTCCTTTCGCTCTTCGTCTTTTCTGCTGCCGTGATGGCATTTCTCTTCTTTTACCGACCGGCAATATTACTGCTTGAAAACAAGCGATCGCAGGCCATCTCATATTTCTCTCGAATGCTGCTGACCTTCGGCGGTATAACCGTCGTAGCGCTCTTATCGCTTAGTATAATGTAAGGTCATATGGTTTCCGAAATGCAGGAATGGAGCAAGCCGCGAATTCGGGAAATCAAAAGTCAAGAAAAAGCTAAAGGTGATGGACGGTTATTGCGTGAAAGAATGGATCTGATGGGCGACATCGTCCAGCAGGAAACTGATCACGCGCTGCTCGAATTTAACGATGCCAATTTAGATAAGCTCAAAGAAATCAAATCCATCGTGATAGTCGGTCCGTCGGGGGCGGGGAAAAGCACGCTGGTCGATGTGATGCGGCATTACGTCGAATCATCCGGTCTCGGCGAGCGTTTCGCCGTGCCGAAACGAGTTGTTTCGCGTCCGCAACGTGAGAAAGACAATCTAATAGAGAACGAGTTTGCCGGGAGCTCTGAAGAATTCGAAGAAAAGACGCGTGGAGGAATTCGCTGGCGGCGAAAAATGGATCTCAATGCGGGTGGGAGAATAGAACACTATGGGTTCGTTGCGGCGCCTGCTGGCGCTATTCCTGTTTACTCTGCGAATCTCGCGATATTGTCTGCCGAAGCGCATCTCGAAGCGCCCGCCTCCTTTTTGGAAAATACACTCATCGTATATATCGATGCCCGTCCGCATATTCTCTATGACAGGCTCGCGCAGCGTTCGCCCGATATTCTAAAGAACAAACCCGAAGAGGCGGCCATGCGGCTTGCTGGCGATAAGGAAGGCGTTCGTGAAAAGGCGCATGTCGTTCTCCGCACCCGAAATGTCGAGAGGGAACGCGGACTTTATGCGGACACGATGACAATACTCTTGAGCGAGATCGATAAGATAAAAAGATAATCGAGATTTTATGCATTATTTGCACACGATGATTCGGGTGAAGGATCTCGATGCGGCGCTTGATTTCTATTGTCGCAAGCTCGGGCTTGAAGAGGTCTCACGGCGCGAGGATGAGAAAGGGAGATATACGAATGTCTTTCTTAAAGCGCCGGGGGACGATGTGGATATGAAAGGGAAGCGCGCTCCGCTTTTAGAAATCACGTACAACTGGGATCCGGAAGAATATACGGGCGGGCGCAATTTCGGCCACCTCGCGTATGCCGTCGATAATATTTACGATTATTGCGAGCGACTGATGAAAGAGGGAATCACGATCAACCGCCCGCCGCGCGACGGCCGCATGGCATTCATCCGCTCGCCGGAAGGAATCTCGATCGAACTTTTGCAGATCGGCGATGCGCTCCCGATACAAGAGCCGTGGCAATCGATGCCGAATACCGGCACCTGGTAAAACCAAGCAAATCCCCGAGCTTTCGCTCGGGGAGATGTCTCACTTGAGGTATTTAGATATCGCGCGGGGTGAAAGTCGGCGCTACATCCAGGTCTTTATCCGACGCTCTTCGAGTCGAGCAGCAAGATCGTCTGAATTCATTTGCGTTCTTTCCTGTGATTAGAGTTCATTTCGTGAGACTTCGGCCTAATGCACTTTCTCCGGTCCTCTAAGCGCATTTGCGATTACTATCGCTGCCGCGAGTATGGCTGAACAGATAGAACGCGCGTCGTCTGACCGGATAAGTTGCGGCCTCGTAACGTCATTCGCTATCCGCATCGCTTGCTCTACTTCCTTTGTACGATCCGACATCTTAGTTCCTTTCGCTGCGTTGTTGAACTTGTGAGTTGGAGTTAGCGAGAGCTTTCAGGGGGCGGGCTTCGTGCCGCACATAAGTGAGTGCTTGAATCTCCACTTTACTTTTCCCGTTGCGCCGGCTTGCCGGGCAATGGCGCCTCGATAGAACTCCCGTATCTCGTCGCGTTCCGGCAGAGAGACAAGGTTCTGCCAGCTTCCGGAGAGCTTGTAGGCGAACGCCTTTTCTTCCGACAGCTCAAAGGTGTCCACCCGGCTTTCATCGTAGATATCTTGATAGTGATATTCGAAGCTCTCGCGCGGCGACCAATCCTTGAGAGCCTCCGCGCGCAGTTCTTTTGCTCGTGCATATCCGGGAAGACTTTCTTCCCCCGGCAGAGACTCGAGACAATCTTCGTCGCCGTAGAAGAGCAGGCCACCGATGCGAAGCATGTACCAGATGTTGACGAACGCGGGGAGTGTAAGCCACGGCAACGTGCCGAATGCGGTCACCACACGACAATCATCGAACGGAATTTTTTCTATGGTTTCCACGTGATAGAACGGGGGATTGCAAGGACGCTGTCTTGCCACCGCTATCATCTTGGGGTCGATATCGATTCCGTGCAGGTCGCGGAAACCTGCAGCGACAAGCTGCCGGGTCGCAACTCCCGTGCCGCAGCCGACATCGACCGTCCTCATGCGATTTGCCACTCCGTACGTGATGCCCGCTTTTTTGCAGAGCACGTGGAACATCCAATCCGGGAAGGGCACGCGCCCTACATCGTAGAGCTCAGCGTACTCGCCGTAATCACCGAGTCCATTCGGTTGACGAAGCATGTATACCTCTATGTTTCGAGTGAGAGACCGTGGGCATTCGGCCCAGCTGAACCGAAAGACCCCGGCCTTTCAATTCAGCCGAGGTCTTGCGTGTCAGTCGCAAAGCCGCGGCTGAAATGAAGTTATGTTAACGGAAGTATAAACCATAGATTGATATTTGTCAAGTGTCTCCAAATATCCCGCATTGCAGCCGTGGTACAGTTTTTTAATGCGAGAGACACTAATTCCGCGAAATCGGCCGGATGACAATACGCTCGGTGCCACTCCTGGTATCGAAGGCCGTGAAATATCGGAAAATGAAGAGCGCAATTTGCGAGAGCAGCTTGAATTGCGCCTGCGCTTCGCGAGCGCGGTGAGCCGCGCACACAAGATCGCGTATACCGATGCGCTGAAATATTACACCGATATGCATCTGCGTCTCACCGGAGAGTTGCCCGACGCGACAGAAGCCTCGATGACGAAATGGGCGAAGTTTGTCGATATGATAAACGCGGCGGAATCGCAGGATGACGTGCAGGAGAAAGTACTTGGTATATACAAGACTCGCATCAACAGCGCGGTCGATCATCGCAAAGACTCGTATTGGCCTTTTCGGTATGACAAGCCGAAAGGCAAGGCTGTCAGCATGCACTTTGGCAGCATGTTGATGTCGGAGGATCAGCCGACGAATGAACCCGGGATACTAAGCGCTGAACGGTTGCCCGAGATACGCGCAAAGCTCAAAGCGATGTTTACGGAAATAAAAGAGCGCTATCCAAACGTCGAGGAAGTACATGGCGAATCTTGGCTCTACAACAGGGAGGCATATCGGCGATTCTTTCCCGCTTCGTACACCGCGCATCCCTTGCCGCGCACGGGCGTTTTTGTCGGCGGCGGCACCTGGGGGCAATTCAGACGCAAAGACGGATCCGTGAATAAGGAGCTTCGTGCGGAGTTCCTTCGCAACCTTGAGCATCTTGATCCCGATAATCTCGACGCGGCCTTTCCGCTTAAGACTTTGCGCGTACGCGGCCCGATCGCCGACTTTTACAAAGAGTACGGCATCGAATAAAGATGTCGCGGATCCCGATCGGACCCGCGACATTTTGGTCGCGCTTCAGCTGCGCGGCAGATCGCATGCCCAGCGCTCGAGTTCCGCGAAGAGCTCGCCACGGCGCAAGCTGCTCACTCCCGTGCCGAAGGGCGAAGCCTTGTCGAGCACGTTGAGCAGGATGAGCGCAGTCGTGTAGGTGAAGAAGCCCGACAGAACGATGCCCATGAACATGGTGGGCACATCGCCGACCAGTCCGAGCCCGATGGTGGCGAGGGCGATGCCCGCCTGGATGAAGGCCGAGATGAGCGAGCTCCGGCCGATCCACACGCGACGTACGGATTCCAGCGCGCAGGTCGCTTGGACGAGCCCGTTCACACGCCCTTGTCCAGCGATGACGAAGCTCTCCAAGCCGATGGCTTTCAGCGCCGAGAAGTAGTAGGTATTAACTTCTCGCGCTGGCAGCACCGCCCGTTTGATGATGATCTCGCGACCGACCGCGTCGCAATAGAGACGACGCAGGAATTCAGCGTGCCAATCGATCGCAGCGTAGAATTTCTTGAGCTCACCTTCGTTCTTCTGGTCCACCGCCTCGAGAATGCGGACATGGATCGGGCCGCAGACCGTTTCGTTCGCCGCTTTGAGCATGATGAATGCTTCGACGGCGCGGTCCTTCGCTCGCGAGCCATCCTGGTTGAGGATGTTCAGGGCGATGGCGAGCGGGAAAACGATTGCCGCGATCCACCAGTTCGGCACGGCAGGCAGGCCCGCGATTTGCGACATGAGGGCGACCGCAGTGGTCATCAGCATGCCTGCAAACGCAAAAAACAGCCCTAACTGATAAAGCGGCATGCGTTTCTCGGTGCGCGGGACATAGGGTGCGGGTGCGGTGCGCGGCTTCGTGATGTTGGGGCTGTACGGGTTGCCGGACAGCTCCTTGCCGTTGAGTTCATTCCAGGCGGTTAACCCGGAGCTAAGCCATGTGCGCATTGGACGGCCTTTCGGTCTATTTATGCTAAACGCAAATTGCCACGCACGACCTTTTTAGTCAACGGAGCTGCTATCGTCGTATGTTACGCTCATTCCCATGCAGCGGAATATCGTTATCATCGTGCCGGTCATCGCCGTCCTTGCGGGCGCGGTCTTGTTGACGTTCATTTTTATGAATTCAGGTGCGATCCGTCCTGCGGGTACCTCGGACACTGCCGCGACACGCGTTATGAGCGTTGAGGATTACATGGCAAACAACATCTCGACCATTTCACCCATCAAAGAGCAGGTCGGCGGCAAATTCCAAGTGACCCACATCAAGGCCGACAATGGTACCGGCGTCGTGACCTACAGCGACGGGCACAATGAATACACGGCGGATTTCACCTATACCTCGAACGAGACGAGCGGGATCACGATCACATCGTTCATCGTTCATCAATAACATGCAGGGAGAAATAAAAGACCCCGCGCTCGCCGCCGCAGGAAAACGCCGCATTGAATGGGCGAATCGCGACATGCCGGTCTTGCGGCAGATTCGTGAGCGCTTCGAAAAGGAGCAACCGTTTGCCAGCAAGACGCTCGCTGCGGTCCTCCACGTCACCGCGGAGACGGCGAATCTTATGCGCGCGCTTAAGGCAGGCGGCGCGAACGTGTTCCTCGCGGCATCGAATCCGCTTTCCACGCAGGATGACGTCGCTGCCGCGCTCGATCGCGAATACGGCATTCCGACATTCGCGATCAAAGGAGAAAGTCGAGAAACTTTCTTCTCGCATATTGAAAAGCTCATCGAGCAGAAACCGCAGCTCACGATGGACGACGGCGCCGATCTTGTCTCGACACTGCATAAAGATCATCAGGATCTGTTGCCGAACGTGCTCGGCGGTACGGAGGAGACGACCACGGGTGTGATCCGCTTGCGCGCGATGCACAAGGACGGCGCCCTCAAGATGCCGATCGTCGCCGTCAATGACGCAAAGACAAAGAATCTTTTTGATAATCGATATGGAACGGGACAATCGACGCTCGAAGGCATCATTCGCGCGACCGGTGTGCTTATTGCCGGTAAAACGGTGGTGGTCGCCGGATACGGCTGGTGCGGGAAAGGGCTCGCCATGCGTGCCAAAGGTATGGGCGCCGGCGTCATCGTGACGGAAGTCGATCCGATCAAAGCGATCGAGGCCGCGATGGACGGATATTATGTGACGACGATGGAACAAGCCGCGACGGTCGGCGATGTTTTCTGCACGGTGACGGGCAATACGGATGTCATCGTCGAAAAACATTTCAAGCTGATGAAAGACGGCGCGATCGTCTGCAATGCCGGGCATTTCGACGTCGAGATCAATCTGAACGACCTCAAGCGCATTTCGGGCGAGCCGAAGCGTATCAACGATGATGTGGAGGAATATGCTCTCGGAGGCAGGCATATTTACGTGCTCGCCGAAGGCCGTCTCGTGAATCTTGCTGCGGCGGAGGGGCATCCCGCGAGCGTGATGGACATGAGCTTCGCAACCCAGGCGCTTGCAACGGAGTGGCTCGTGAAGCAAAACGGACTTCAACCAGGCGTGTATATGCTGCCGAACGAGCTTGAAGAGGGGATCGCGCGACTGAAGCTCGCATCCATGGGCCTTTCAATCGACGCGCTCACTGAAAAGCAGAAGAAATATCTCGATTCCTGGCACGAGGGAACATGATGACAGCCTAATGAATAGCACATGAGAATTTGGCAAAGAGTCAATTACTGTAGTATAAAGATGGCTTAGTAGAGCCATTTTTGTCTATTGACGTCGACTTGCAGAAATGTTAGAATCTGATCGCTGGGGTGACTCGGCAGCGCATGACAAGATTCGTAAAAACGGCCGTAACAGGCGTTTTTCTTTTACAGGCTTTTATCCCGACGGCGACCGCCATGGGAGAGAGCGTAAAGGAGAAGCCGGACGCGACCGCACAAACGAGCTACACCGTCTCCATGACCGGCTATAACGCGGTCACGGGACAAACGGACTCGACTCCTGATAAAGCCGCGATCGGTGTGTATACCGACCCGGACGTCGTCGCTGCGCGCTCAATGGACCTTGCCGACGAGTTGCCGTGGGGCACCGTCATTGAGGTCGCCGCGAGCTCAAGCCCCTCGTGCGGTATCGATCTGGTCCAAAAGCAGATCGGGCTGCGCGTTATCGCCGACTCTATGCATCCTCGCAAGAAAAATCAGATCGACATTCTGCTCGATTCCAAGAATAAGGTCTCGGTCAACGGTAAGAAAATAAATCCTGCCGTCGCGCTCGGTTTTTGCAAACATGTGTCGATCAAGGTCGTCGGCCGCATCAGCACGAGCGAGATGCCGAAGAATCAGGAAGAGCTCAAGCTCGCGCTCGAGACCCGCTCGATCGCGACCCCGCAGACGCTCGCAGTCAGCAAGTAGCCTAAAGCTATAATGCGCGCATGCGTCCGTGCTTTCAGGTAGAAATAGTGACGCCGAAGAAGGTCCTCCTTAACGGGCTGTGGTTCGGACCGAGAAAAGCGCGCACTGCGCTTATTTTTGTACATGGGCTGACGGCCTCTGCGTTCAGCCTTGCCCGGCTTCGCGACGAACTCACCGACGGTAAAACGGCCATTCTTGTATTTAATAATCGCGGCTTTGAGCAGATCGCGGAGGTGAAAAAGCGAAAGGGGCAGAAAACAGAGTGGATCCCTGCCGGTGCGGGCCGTGAAGTCTTTAAAGAATCGGTTGACGACATTCAGGGAGCGGTGAATTTCGCAAAGCGGCAGGGTGCAAGAGAAATTTTTCTCGTCGGGCATTCGACCGGCGCGCAGAAGATCGTGTACTGGGCGGCAAGGTCCAATCGGACCAGTCCCGTGCGCGGTCTCGTATTGCTTGGACCCTTGAGCGATTACGCGGGCACGGCGAAGAAATACCGCGCGGCGCTTAAATACGCGCATGCTCTTATAAAAAAGGGAAAGAAGCGAGAGTTTATGCCGACAAAATTCGGGCACTGGTTTCCGATCGACGCTCAACGATTCGTGAGTCTCTATGATCCGGCTTCTGCTGAAGAAATCTTTACGTACGCATCAGGGAAGCGGCCTGCGACATTCCGGGAGGTGAGGCTACCGGTTCTCGCCGTATTTGCGGGCACGGATGAGCATGCCGATCGCCCGGTCGAGCGCATCGCGACATGGTTTAAACAAAACGGTGCACGCCGCGTTGCCATCATGCCCAATGTCGGGCATTCGCTGCGCGGGGCTGAAAAGAGGACAGCGAAAACCATTCGACAATTCATGAAAGAAGCGGGACAATGAGGCGTCTAATAGAAGTCCGGCCCCAGATGCCGGCTTTCGGGTTTATCCGATAAAATATGAATATGAATCAGCAAAATAGGGGTGTATTTATCGGCGGCGTCGTGATCCTGGTCATCGCAGCGCTTCTTCTGTGGTGGATCGCGGCCCGGCGTCCGCTCTCGATCTTTAGCGGCATGACGCAGTCGACGAGCACGACGCAGCAGACTGCGACATCGACGGCATCGAAAGATACGAAGCCGAGTGGCACGAAAGGCATTATCTCTAAAACGACTCGTTCCACACAGACGGTGACGCAGATCGTGAATTCCGTCGCGAGCGCGCAATTCAAGTCGCTCTTCCAATCGACGGGCGTAGCGGCGTCGATCTCGTCGAGTGGTAAATATACGATCTTCGTCCCGACCTCGGGCGCGTTCGCGCAGCTGCCCTCGGGCACGATCTCGGAGATGACGAGTGCGGAGAAAAAGCGCCTCGTCCAGTATCATGTGGTTTCCGGTCGCGCGGTGGATGTCGATGCGGAAGTCGCCGGCACGATCCAGGCGCTCTCCGGTGATGCGCTCAATTTCAGCCACGGCACCGACAAGATCCCGATGGTCAACAGCGCGATCATCGTCGCGGAATATACCGGCAAGAACGGAACGGTGTATCTCATCGATAACGTCCTCCTGCCGCCGAAAAAGACGAATATCTAATCACCACAAAACCCGCCGAACGGCGGGTTTTGTGTTAGAATGCCGCGCAACTATGGACGGGCAAACAGCGAACGCGGCACCCGCAAAAGAAACGGGAATTCACGTCGAGATCGCAGCCGAGCGGCTCGGCACCTTTTTGGGCGTACCGATCACGAATACGATCGTCGCAAGCGGCCTCGTCTCGCTCGTGCTCATCATTCTCGCGCTCGTCGTAGGGAAACGCTTGCGGATGATACCGGGACGCCTCCAATCGGTCTTCGAGCACGCCATCGAATTCGTCTATGACTACGTTGCCGAGACCCTCGAGAGCACGGAAATGGCGCGCAAATTCTTCCCGCTCATCGTCACGATCTTCCTCTCGCTCTGGCTCTCGAATCTGATGGAATTCATTCCGGGCGTGGGCTCCTTGCTCTATCACGGGGCGCCGCTTTTCCGCAGCGTAAACACCGACCTGACAACGCCGCTCGCACTCGCTATTATTTCGTTCTTCGTGATCGAAGTGACTGGCATCCTCACGATCGGCATCGCGAAATACGGCAGCAAGTTCCTCGTAAGTCCTTTCCGTGATCCGGTCGGCTCGACCATCGGACTCATTGAGATCATCGGTGAATTGGTCCGTATCGTCTCGCTTTCGTTCCGACTTTTCGGCAACATTCTCGCGGGCGAAGTCGTGCTTGCGGTCGCGACATTCTTCGTGCCGTACCTTTTGCCGGTACCGCTGATGATGTTCGAGATATTCATCGGTACGTTGCAGGCGGCGATCTTCGCGCTCCTCACACTTTTCTTCATAAAATTGGCTATCACGGAACCCCACGGATCGGAGGCGCATTAGCCTTCCGTAGAGCCGTAATTCCGTGTTAGTATGCGGGCGGTCGGATCTTTTATCAGATAACCAACCATTCAGAGAACTATGGATATTGATGTAGCAAAGACGCTCGGTATGGCCATTGCCGTCGGCTTCGGCGTGCTTGGTCCGGGCATCGGTCTCGGTCTTCTTGTCGGCAGCGCGCTTGAAGCGATCGGCCGCAATCCCGAGGCTGCGGGAAGAATCCAGGCGATGATGTTCGTCGGCATTGCCGTTACGGACGCGCTTGCGATCTTCGCGCTCGTTATCGGTTTCATCATCAAGTTCACGTAATCTGCCGCGCTTCGAGCGCGGCGGGTTGCTTGGGTCTTATGTCAGCACTTTTCTCGGCATTCGGTCTCGACTGGCACCTCCTTCTTATACAGGCGGTGAATTTCGGCGTGCTACTTGTCGTCTTGACGTATTTCCTCTACAGGCCGATCCTCAATATCATCGATGAGCGCCGCGAGAAAGTGGCGGAAGGCGTGCGTACCGCTGAAGAGGCCTCACGCAGGCTCGCGGATGCGAAGACCGAAGGAGATGAGATGATCGGGCGCGCTGTCCGCGAATCCGAGCAGCTCGTCGCGGCCGCTCGAAGCCGTGCCGACGAGAAAGGCGCGGAGATCGTCCGTGCTGCGGAGATGCGTGCGGACACACTCCTCAAGGACGCGCAGGCGCGAGCGGAGGAGGTGCAGCGTCAGGCGCTCTCGGAGAGCCAAAAAGAGATCGCGCGCGCGGCAATGCTCGCGGCCGAGAAGATATTGCGAGAAAGGTCAGCTTAATATGGAACAAACCTACGCGACCGCGCTTTGGAAGTTAGTCGAGAACGGCATGGAATACCGGGAGGCCATAAGCGCGCTTCGCGAAAATCTCGCAAAGACGGGCCGGGGGAATCTCTTGCCCCGAATCGGCAAAGCATTTGAAAGAATCGCGGCGCGAGAGGCCGCAAAAAACGACGTGACGCTCATCATCGCGAGCGAAGCCGACGAGAAGAAGGCGCATGCAGCAGCCAAGAAGGCGCTCGAAGCGATGAACGTGGATGTGAAGCATCTCAAGACGCGAATCGACCCGACGATCGTCGGCGGTTGGCGCCTCGAGGGGGCCGGCATCCTCGTCGATGAAAGTTATAAGAAATCCCTGCTCGACATGTATAATCGTGCAATTCAGTAGCTTATGGACTCAACAACGATAGAAAAGATCATAAAAGAGATCGAACAGCATGCGCCTGCGCATGAAGGGCAGCATGTCGGCCGCGTCGTCGCGGTGGGCGACGGTGTCGTCGCGATCGACGGCCTCTCGAAGGCGGTGATGAGCGAGGTTTTGGTATTTGAAGAATCTAAAGGCAAGAAGCTCGCAGAGAGCATGGAAGCGGAAGGCGAACTCTACGGCCTTGTTTTGAACCTCGAAGAAGACGGCGTGCGCGCGACGATCCTCGGCGACACTGCGCGCGTGGCTGAAGGCATGACGGTGAAATCGACCGGCAAGATCCTCTCGGTACCTTCCGGCGAGGAGATGCTCGGACGCGTAGTGAATGCGCTCGGCGAAGCGATCGACGGCAAAGGGCCCGTGCGCAATACGACGCTCATGCCGGTCGAGCGCCAAGCTGCCGGCGTCATTGACCGCAAATCCGTCACCGTCCCGCTCCAGACGGGTATCAAGGCGATCGACGCGCTCATTCCGATCGGTCGTGGTCAGCGCGAGCTCATCATCGGCGATCGCGGTACGGGCAAGACGACCGTCGCGATCGACACGATCCTGAACCAGCTCAATGAGCCGGAAGCGACGCGTCCGATCTGCATCTATGTCGCGATCGGTCAAAAGGAATCGAAGACCGCGCGCATCGCACAACAGCTGCGCGAGCGTGGCGCGCTGCCGTATACCATCATCGTTGACGCTCCGGCATCGGCTCCTGCCGCGCTCCAGTACCTCGCGCCTTTCAGCGGCGTTGCGATCGGCGAGTATTTCATGGACAAGGGAAAGGACGTGCTCATCATCTACGACGATCTCTCGAAGCAGGCGGTCGCGTATCGCGAACTCTCGCTGCTCCTCCGCCGCCCGCCGGGCCGCGAAGCGTATCCGGGCGACATTTTCTATCTGCACTCCCGTCTTCTTGAGCGTGCGTGCCGCTTGAGTGAAGAAAAAGGGGGTGGGTCTATCACGGCACTGCCGATCATTGAGACCCAGGAGGGCGACATCTCGGCATATATTCCGACTAATGTGATCTCGATCACCGACGGTCAGATGTTCCTCATCACCGACCTCTTCAACAAGGGTATTCGTCCGGCGATCGACGTCGGTATCTCGGTCTCGCGCGTCGGTTCGGCCGCACAGACAAAAGCCATGAAAGGAGTGGCGGGCGGCATCAAGCTCGAACTCGCGCAGTTTCGTGAACTCGAAGCGTTCATGCAGTTCGCCTCTGATCTCGATAAAGAAACGGCCGACCGCATCGCGTCGGGTCAGCGCATGGAGGAGGTGCTGAAACAGAAAAACGGCGAGCCGATCCCGCTCGAGAAGCAGGTCGCGGCAATCTATGCCGGTAACCAGAAGCTTTTTATGGGCGTGCCCGTCAATCGCGTAACCGAAGTCGAGCGCAGCTTTACCGACTTTCTCGACGCCAACTACAAAGACACGCTTGCTGCTATCAAGAAGACGGGGCAGTTCAACGACGAGGACAAGAAGAAAATCAATCACGCAATGGAGGAGTTCAAGCTCGCTCACAAGGAGCTGTTCGCTCAATAAATCATGACCTACGCGCCGATCGATCTTTCGGCGTTTCCCCCGGAGCGGGAAGAGAAGCTTCGTTCAATCAAGCGGTACTCCATGTTCAAGGAGATGCGCTACCGCAGCGACGTCTGGTCGCATGCTCGGCGAGTGTTTTGGCTCGCCGAAACTCTTCTGCCGCTTGCGCAGCGTTATACGCCTTTGGATGCCGAAAAGGTGCGAACGCTGGCGCTCGTGCATGACGATGCGGAGATGCTCACGGGCGATATTCAGGCCGGCGCTAAGGCTCGAATGACAAAAGCTGAATTGAAAACCATAGAAGAGAACGAAGAGCGTGCCATCCAAGAGCTTGCGAAAAGATATCCGACGCATGTGAACAATTACGAATACGTCGCACTGCTGCGCCACGCGCTGCATAAAGACTGCGCGGAGGCGCATTTCGTCTCCGTGATGGATAAGCTCGACGCATACGGCGAAAGCATGCACGAGATCTATTCGGGCAACATGACACTGCTCGGCAGCTTGCTTTTTTATACCCGAATGATGTCGCGGTATCCGTATATCTACCCCGAACTCCATGATTTTCTTGAAGCCAAGGAGCATCCGCTCATCAGAGAGCTCGGCCCCTTGCCCGTCGACGGACGCATCGGCGGCGCAGAATTCATACATTTCGGGAAGCCGCATACGGAAGAAACTATCCGTGTTGAGACGCGATTCCCGTTTTACGACGCCTGGCGTGAGTTGGTTATTCAGCGCGGAGGCGACGAAGGTGTCGCGTGGCTGACGAGCGCCGAAAAATAAGTACAATAGGGGACCATGGCAAATCTCAAGGACATCAAGCTAAAGATACTTTCGTATAAGAAGACCGGCACGGTCACCCATGCGATGGAGGCGGTTTCGGCGGTCAAAATGCGCAAAGCGCAGGAGCGCGCGCTCGGCGGCCGCGCCTATGCCGCCGCATCGCTCTCGGTGCTCGAGCGTCTCGCCGGCACGGCTGATGCTTCAAAGCACTCGCTTATGCGTGAGGGAAGCGGAAAGACCTGTTTTATCGTCGTGGTGAGCGATAAGGGGCTCGCGGGCTCGCTGAACAGCGGGGTGATCCGCAAGGTCGAAGACGAGATCCGCAGCCGTAATTTGAATAAAAGCGATGTCGTGATGATCGCCATCGGTCGTCGTGGGGCGGAATATTTCGCATCGCGCGGCTACGAAGTCCGCTTGCGCCGCGACAATCTCGCTGACGGCGTATCCGAACACGATATCCGCGCGGTTACCGATGCGGTACTTGCAGGACACGCGACGGGAGAGATCGGCGCGGTCGTCGTCGGCTATCAGAATTTCCTCTCGACCTTCGAGCAGCAGCCGACGACTCGCCAGATCGTTCCGATCACGCGTTCTCTCATGCAAGAGATGATCAAAGGCATCCGTCCGGCCAAAGGCAAATATGCGCCGCAGAATCCGGAGAAGGACGTGGCGCCGGCTGCATACACGATCGAGCCCGATGCGGACACGGTGCTCTCAACGCTTTTGCCGCGGCTTTTGAATATCGCGATCTTTTATTCAGTACTGGAAGGCAAGGCTTCCGAGCATTCCGCCCGTATGGTCGCGATGAAGAGTGCGACCGACAAGGCAAAAGAGATGGCGCACAATCTCACGCGCACCTTCAACAAGGTCCGCCAGGCTGCGATCACGCGCGAGGTTTCCGAGATCACCTCGGGCATCGAAGCGATGAAGTGATATGGATGAGTTCAAGTATACGCCGCAACGCCGCGAGAAGCTCGATAAGTTGGAAGAAATAGGAAATGTAAAGGCAAGAGTATTTCACGAAGCCGATAAATTATTGCCCGAATCGTGCTTCCAGCACGATCTTACGATGGAATACTACCGGCGCCTTAGACAGCGGATGGAAGACGCTCTCGTTACCTCTACCTCAACCGACCTTGGCGAACTGCAAGCGTTGACCACAAAAGTCATCAATGACTCGCTGAACGAATGGGGCATGGAAAAGCCCACGATGGCGCGAGACTTCCTAGAGAAACTAATGGCGCGACACATCAGCTAACATGCGGAAGCTTTTAATAGCGACCCATAACCTAGGAAAGCTCGAGGAAATGCAGGGCTACTTGAAGGAGTTGTCGTTCGAGGTCGTCAGTATGGACGATACGGATATACCGAAGGAGTGGCGTGTCGAGGAAGTCGGGCAGACATTCGAGGGAAATGCCCTGATTAAGGCGATAATTACCGGCAAAAAATCGGGCATGCTCACAATCGCGGACGATTCAGGCGTCTCGATAGATGCGCTGAATGGCGAGCCAGGCGTAAAGAGCGCTCGATATGCGAAAGGCACTGATAAACAACGCTATGAAGTCGTGCTCGAGAAAATGAAAGACGTGCCGGATGAGAAGCGCACGGCGAAGTTCACCTCGGTCATTGCCGTGTACGACCCGATGAGCGATCAGGTCACCGTGACATATGGCGAGTGTCTGGGCCGCATTACTCGCGAGCCCAAAGGTGAGCGGGGATTCGGCTATGACCCTATTTTCTTTGCTGACGAAATAGGGAAAACCTATGCGGAAGCGACGCTCGAAGAGAAAATGCGGATCGACCATCGCGGCCGCGCGATGCAAAAGATGTACGAGATCTTGAAGCGGTTCCCCTAAAGGGTGTTCGCGAATTGAACGACGTCAGATTCCAGCTCCGCATTTGCTTTTGATATCTCAACGATGCTGCTAGACTTCTCCACCTTGAAATAGCGAACAGGTTTACCCATTTCTTTTGCGATGTGTATCTCGGCGAGCACACCATTGCTCACCGGTCCGAACACCCAAAGCTCATCCGCTCGCTTCACAAGATTGTTATTTCCCTCGCGAACCACATTGCGGTCGACCGAATCGAGCAGGAAGTAGTCGCAGCTCACAAAAGGATTCAGCGGTATGGCTTCGCGCTCAAGCACAAATTTGGAAATAAACATCCGGTAGTAGAAAAGATGCTTTGACATCGCGGTGTAAACCAAGGGGCGAACACTCCGGAGTTGCAGGGCGTAGTGTTCGAATGTCTCCATGCGGCAATTATACCCTTGTTTTTAGAGCCGCGAGCTTATAAACTGGGCGGACTTTATGACAAAAGGAACAGTAACCCAGATTATCGGACCGGTCGTTGACGTGCGTTTCGACGACAAGCTGCCGGCTATCCGCAACGCGCTCGAAGTGAAGCACAAGGACGGCCGCCTCGTACTCGAGGTCGCGCAGCACTTGGGGCTCAACCGCGTCCGCTGCATCGCGATGCAGGACACTGCAGGCCTCGCGCGCGATGCGGAGGTCGTCGACACCGGCGCGCCGATCTCGGTCCCGGTCGGCAACGCTGCGCTTGGCAGAATGTTTAACGTGATCGGCGAGCCGATCGACGGCAAGGAGGAAGTCGGCAAAGATGCCGCGCGTCTTCCGATCCATCAGGATCCGCCGAAGTTCGTCCGTCAGTCGACCAAAGCCGACCTCTTCGAAACAGGCATCAAGGCAATCGACCTTCTCGCCCCGTTCATCAAAGGCGGTAAGGTCGGACTTTTCGGCGGCGCGGGGGTCGGCAAGACGGTCCTCATTCAGGAACTCATACACAATGTCGCATCGGAACACGGTGGCTATTCAGTTTTTGCCGGCGTCGGCGAGCGCGTGCGCGAAGGCAACGACCTCTATCACGAAATGGAAGAATCCAAAGTACTCGAGAAGACGGCGCTCGTCTTCGGTCAGATGAACGAAGTGCCGGGTGCCCGCGCGCGCGTCGCACTCTCCGGTCTTACGATGGCGGAAGCCTTCCGCGACGAAGGAGGCAAAGACGTACTCTTTTTCATGGACAACGTATTCCGCTTCGTGCAGGCAGGCTCGGAAGTCTCGTCACTTCTCGGCCGCGTGCCATCGGCGGTGGGGTACCAGCCGACCCTCGCAGAGGAAATGGGACTCTTGCAGGAGCGCATCACGTCGACGACCGAAGGCTCGATCACCTCGGTGCAGGCGATCTACGTGCCGGCGGACGATGTGACGGACCCCGCGCCGGCGACGACCTTCGCACACCTCGACTCGACCATCGTGCTCGACCGTGCGCTCGCATCGCTCGGTATCTATCCCGCGATCTCGCCGCTCGCATCGGGTTCGACGGCACTCACGCCGGAAATCGTCGGCGAAGAGCATTATCGCGTCGCCAACGAGACGCGCCGCGTACTCCAGCGCTACAAGGATCTGCAGGACATCATCGCGATCCTTGGTATCGAAGAGCTCTCCGAAGAGGACAAGAAACTTGTCTATCGCGCACGCAAGATCCAGCGCTTCCTATCGCAGCCGTTCTCGGTCGCCGAGGCTTTCACCGGCGCGCCGGGCAAATATGTATCGCTTCAGGACACCGTGCGCAGCTTCGGCGAAATTCTTGATGGTAAGCATGACGCCTTGAGCGAGCAGGCCTTCTACATGAAGGGCGGAATCGATGAAGTAATCGCATGAGTCCGGATCTCGTCGATTTCCTGAAGGGAATTCTCGTCGGCATCATAATCGGTATGTTCATCCTTGAAGTTTGGAAGAAAATGCGAAACAAATAAGCCATGGCCGATCATCCGAACACGTTTCATCTTGTTATCGCTTCCGTCGGCGATACGCGCTACGACGGCGCCGCGATTTCCGCAACGCTGCCGGGCGCCGCAGGCGAATTCACCATCCTTCCGCACCACGAGCCGATCGTGACGACGCTCAAGAGCGGTACGATCAAAGTGAAGGACTCTGTGGGAGAGAAAACCTTCGATATCGAAGACGGACTCGTCGAGTGCTCGGGAAATCGCGCGGTCGTTCTCCTCTAGCTTCTCCACATTGCCGCGACGCTCGTGAGAGCGGCGCCCGTACAATAGAGCGATGCGGGTCACCGTCGCCTCTCTTACCACGCTTTTGTGCGTGCTCGGCGCGTTTTCGATCGCGGAGGCGCAGAGCGCGCCCGGCTCGAAAATTTCATGCGTGAAGCCGGGATTCACGGAAGTGAAGCGCTACGGGGGCGGCGGAGAAAAGATCGCCGACGCCCAGACCGGCGTCCCGAACGCCGCAAAAAGCCAGATCAGCAATTGCGCCGATCAAAAGGTCACTATCAGCACGAATATCCCTGCGGGCACGTCGCCACTCTCCGTCTGGTGGAACAGTGACACGTACTATGTCGAGATCGTTATAACGACGACGCGCGCATGCTGCACCGTCGAGGATCAAAAAAAATACGGCTGCATGAAGGGGCAAACCGAGCCGACCCTTACCTACGTGGATACGCTCACGCATAAGGACTTCACCCTATCGAAGTGCAACGCCAAGCTGGCGGCAGCGATCGACGCGAGCGCGCAGGTCGGTAGCGATGGCACCTACAGCGATCAGGCGCTCCGCGACATTGCGATCGCGGTAACGAAGGACAGCGATCCGACGGTCTCGACAGGCGCCGGGACGGGCGGAACGGCCGCCGGAAGCGATGAGATCATCAAAGCCTTTACTGCTACCGGGGTTGACGAAGAAAGGGCAAAGGCGATCGTGACGTCGAATCCGACGGTGGCGGCCGATTATATCCGCGCGCTTGAAACGGGCGATAAGGAACAGATCGCTTCGACCGCGAAAACGCTCGGTCTCAATCCCGACCTTATCGTTGATACGAAAAAATTGATCGCGATCACCGGAGAACCGACCGAAATAAAAGATACGCCGCAAACCGGTCCCGCTACGGGAGCAGTTGGACCGCAAACAGGTTTCGGCGACAAGCCGCAGACGCCAGACACGACGCCGGCCAAACCATTGCCCGGCGGTGTATGGGCGCAGCTTTTCAAGCAGGCCGAGGATAAATACGGTATCGGCGATTTCGCACCGGGGATTCTCGCGCAAAAAGCGAAGATCGAAAGCGGCGGCAACCCGCGGATTTGCTCCGATACCGGTGCCTGCGGCCTCTTTCAGTATATTGGCGGCACATG
>JAFAPB010000008.1 GCA_019247335.1 Candidatus Kaiserbacteria bacterium | reverse complement strand
CGCACATGCGCTCGCTCGCCGCCTCGAAGCGATCCGCCGCGATAAGACACTCCCCTTCCTGCAACCGGACGGTAAGACGCAGGTCACGATCGATCAGGGCAAAGTCGTGACCGCGCTCTCGAGCGCACAGCACACGGAAGAAGTCGGGCTCGAAGAAGTGCGCGCGGGTCTCATCGAACATCTGTTCAAGCCGGTCTTGGGAGATATTTCTGATATAGAAATACTGGTCAATCCGACCGGCCGTTTTGTGCAAGGCGGATTTATGGCGGACGCAGGGCTCACCGGGAGAAAGATTCAGGTCGACACCTACGGCGGGCTTATGCCGCACGGCGGCGGGTGCCTCTCCGGGAAGGAAGGCATGAAAGTGGATCGCTCCGCTGCCTACATGTGCCGCTTTGTCGCGAAAAATCTGGTAGCGAACGGCTATGGCAAGCGCGTGCTCGTCTCGGTCGCCTACGCGATCGGCCGCGCGGAACCTGTCATGGTGGAAGCGTTCGACGACACGGGCAAAAATCTCACTGATGTCGTGACCAAAAACTTCGATTTCAAGCCGCGCGCGATCATCGAGCGCCTCGGGCTCACACGCCCCATCTTCCGGGAAACGGCTGCGTACGGTCATTTCGGCGTCTCAGGGCGACCGTGGGAAGAAGTTATCAAGCTCTAGCTCTTCGGCGCGCTCGGCATCGCGTATAGTTAAAGGGTTATCACTTAAATGAATCTCATGCGTAAGACTCTTTTTGCAGGAGCCGCGGTCGCGCTTGCGATGGCACCGGCTATCGCGCTTGCCCAGACCGACAACTCCTCGCAGATCCAATCGCTTATCAGCCAGATCCAATCGCTTCAGCAACAGCTTAAGGCGCTGCTTGCATCGTCAACCCCGAAATGGGGCGATGCATCATCGACGCCGATGGGTATGCCGCCCGGACAAATGGGCAAACAGATGTGCATCTCGCTCAATCGCAATCTGCAGGTCGGCGCCAAAGGCGACGATGTGAAGCAATTGCAGCAGATGTTCAAGGATGATCCGGAGTCGGACTTTAAGGGCGCGGTAACGGGCTTCTTCGGACCGCTGACTGCCAATGCGATGGCGAAGTTCCAGATGAAAATGGGTATCGCCTCGTCGACCGACGGACGCGTCGGCCCCGCGACGCGCGGCTTCTTCGAGCGCTCGTGCGGTAAGGGCCTCGGCGGTGGCCAGGGCGAGATGATGATGGACCATCTCTTTATCGTCGGTACGGTGAATGCGAGCAGCGCGACCTCGATTACGGTACAGATGGGTATGGGCTCGACGACGAAAACTGCAATCATCAATGCGTCGACGACCATACAGGTATTCAACGGTACGACGACACCGCCGACGGCGGGCACGGTCGCTGATCTTACGATCGGCAAGCGCGTCATGGTCGAAGGTACCAAGGCATCCGACGGAACAGTCACAGCCACTCGCATCGCCGTGGGAGAGTTCCCGATGCCGATGAACGGTGGTGATGATCATCGTGAGCAGCACGGGGACCAGCACCCGGGCGGCATGATGCCGATCAATGGCGGTCAAAACACGGGCAGAGGCTTGGACGGCCACGGCCCGCAGAATTGGTAATCGAACGAAATATACGGATATGAAGAGGCCGCGTCACGCGGCCTCTTCTTATAAATAGCGCGTCCCGGAATTTCTTCCGGGACGAGCGACTAAGAGCGTGGCGTGATCAGGTGCCAGGCGTCGCGATAGCTGGCCCAGTCGAATGCGGCGTGGCTATAGGCGACTGGATACTCGGGCACCGGTATCGCGAGGCTGATGCGGTACGACTCGTCGCCGTACCATTCGATCAGCTCCAGTGTCGGCACGACGAAGAAACGGGACGTCCGATCCTGTTCGACGCGAAGAATGGCGAAATCCGTCTTGTGGAATCGCTCCGTGCGGAAGTCGAAGTGGGCGCTCCGGCGCACCAGATCCATCGCTGTCCCGGCGACATGAGCGCGCTTCAAGAGACACAGCCGCTTGTTGATATGGAGCGTCGTCGTACGAATGACGAGGCCACAGCGGCGCTTGTTCCGCATTCGTTGATGGACGTCGGGAATGACGTCGCATCCGTGCCGCTCGGCTTCGCGCTTTACAATTGCCGCTTCAAAGCCCTCCGGTATTTTCAGCGATCGGAAACGCTCGATATCGGGCGTGACCTGCAGCATGAATGTACTCTCCTTCACTGACCTGGCGCTAGGCTATACGAGCCGCTTCACGCGCGCAAATGTTCATTATTCCACCGT
>JAFAPB010000007.1 GCA_019247335.1 Candidatus Kaiserbacteria bacterium | reverse complement strand
TCCGTCAATTTTTTCCCAAAACCAAGGCGCAGGAAGCCGCGCAGGCCGACGAGGCCGTGCCGACCTGGGTGCATGATCTCGCGAGCGCGCATCACGAAGAATCCGAAGATTATCTCGATACCTTAAAAAGCGATTTCTTCAGCCATCGCGTCTTCGTCTTCACGCCGCGGGGCGACGTCATCGATCTTCCCGTCGCGGCGACACCGATCGATTTTGCCTATGCCGTGCACACGGATCTCGGCAACAAAATGTCAGGGGCGCGAGTGAACGGCAAAATGGTCTCGCTCGAAACGCAACTGCGCAACGGCGACCTCGTTGAGATCATCAACAAACCCGCTGGCCGCCCGACACGCAAATGGCACGATATTGCCAAGACCAACAACGCGAAAAAGCAGATCCGCGCGGCGCTCGCCGCCGAAGAAAAAAAGCTGCAGCCCGAAGGTCGCGCTAAACGCTGAAATTGCTGATCGAATAGAGATCGTTCTCCGGCTCTTTCTTTGCAGGCTCCGGTTGCGGCGGCTCCTCCGGCGGAACGGGGCCCGGCTCCGGCGCGGTCGACTCTTGTGCGAGCGTGCGGCAAAGCTGCGTGAGATCCTCCGGCGAGAAGAATTCGATCATGAGTTTCCCGCCCGATTCTTTGCGTTCTATGCGCACACGCGTGCCGAGGCGCTCGGAAAGCTGTTTTTCAAGATCGAGCAGATCGGGCGAGAGCAACGCCTTGTGTCGCACACGCTCGACCGCGATACGGCGAGCCATCTGTTCCGTATCGCGCACGGTGATCTTGCGTGTCAGGATCTCTTTAAATATCGTCATCTGCTCTTCAGGCTTGTCCGCAAGCATGAGCAAGGGGCGGGTATGTCCCTCGGTGATCTCTCCCGATTGCAGCGCGTTTTGCATGACTTCGGGAAGCATGAGGATGCGAAGCGTGTTTGATACGTACTCGCGGCTCTTGCCGACCTTGAGCGCGATGTCCTTGTGCTGCATGGAAAATTCATCGACAAGCCGCTTGAACGCCTTCGCACGATCGAGCGCGTTCAGGTCCTCGCGTTGCAAATTTTCGATGATTGCGAGCTCGAGCTTCATGCGGTCGGAGTCTTCCGAGCTGCGGATCACGACCGGCACTTCGCGCAATCCGGCGAGCTTCGACGCGCGCAGGCGCCGTTCGCCCGCCACCAATTCATACTGTACATAAATCCCCTCGCCCGGCCGCTCGATCTCTTTACGCGTCACGGTAAGCGGCTGGAGGACACCATATTGGCGGATCGATTCCGAAAGCGACGCAAGAGCCGCTTCATCAAAGGTACGGCGCGGTTGGAAGGGATTCGGCTCGATGCGGTCGACTTCTACCCAAAATATCGAATCGCCTTGGTACGGGCTTGCCATACGGCGATTATATCACGCACCCTTTCCGTAGAATTTCTTTACGGCGACGATCAGACTACTTTTCGCATATTCTCCCGCCTCAAGCCGCTTAATAAGCGCCTCCGGCGAGACCCACTGTGCACTCGTAAAATCTTCGGGATTGTATTGCGGCGCTTCATTGAGCCGAATCTCATAACTTTCCGCGAAACAGGAACCTTCTTTCGGCGTTAGTTTTCCGAGATGACGAACCTCATGATTCTTAATATCAATGTTCAATTCTTCCATCACTTCTTGTTGCAATGTCGCGTCATACGTTTCGCCGCTTTTAACGTGGCCTGCACAACTGAAATCCAGCCCGAGCGGATAGAGCTGCTTATGCGCTGTCCGTCGTGGAATCCAAAGCTCCCCTTTGTCGTTAACGATAAAAAGGTTGATAGCTCGATAGTTACGAAGTTTTTCAGTGTGAACTTCGCTTCGGAGCTTACGTCCGATTACATTGTCGTTCTCATCGACAAGATCGAGATATTCATCCGCTTCCATAGTGCCGGGAGAGAGAATCGAACTCTCATGCCTTGCGGCGCACGATTTTGAGTCGTGTGCGTCTACCAATTCCGCCATCCCGGCGACGCGACTACCTTCAGCCTGGAATGGCCTTCGCTCGAATTGGCAAATGAATCCGCCCTGCCAATTCCGCCATCCCGGCTTCCGCGCAATAGTACTTCAATTATCGAGCCGTTTGAAGTAGTCTGGTCCCGATGAAACAAAAGGTGCTCGTTATCTTAGGCCCGACCGCCTCCGGCAAAAGCGCGCTCGGCGTCGCGCTCGCACGCCGCTTCAACGGCGAGATCATTTCCGCGGATTCGCGCCAGGTCTATCGCGGCATGGATATCGGCACGGGAAAGATCACAAAGCACGAAATGAAAGGAGTCGGTCACTATCTGCTCGACGTGGCTTCGCCAAAAAAGAAATTTACCGCCGGTGACTATGCGATCCGCGGTCAACATGCGCTCGGGCATATATCAAAACGCGACAAGCTGCCGATCATTGTAGGCGGCACTGGATTTTATATTGACACGCTGTTGGGGCGCATTACCCTGTCGGAGGTAACGCCGGATACGAAGCTCCGCGCAGCGCTGCAGAAAAAATCGACTGCACGGCTTTATGCACTCCTTAAGAAACGAGATCCTGCACGCGCGCACAAAATGAACACGCCATCGGAGCGAAATAATAAGGTCCGTCTTATTCGAGCGCTCGAGATCGCGAATCATGCAAGTTCGAAATCAAAGGTAAAAAAGCACTTTCCATATAAAATTTGCTGGATCGGCATTGCGCCGCCATTTCCGAAGCTCGAAAAAAATATAAAAAAGCGACTCAAGGCGCGACTCAAGGCAGGAATGATAGCTGAGGCGCGGCGTCTGAAACATGACGGTCTTTCATACAAACGCATGCGAGAACTCGGACTCGAATACCGTTCACTAGCGGATCTCTTGGAGCAAAAGATCGATAGGGCAAAGTTCGAAGCATCGCTCTATCGCGATATTCGACGATACGCGAGAAAGCAGCTCGCCTACTGGAAACGCAACAAAGACATCCGTTGGTTCGATCCAAAGGACCGCACATCGATCGAGGCCGCAGTTCGCCGCTTTATCAAGATGTCATCTTGATAATTTCTTCATTTTCCAACAGCGTTTTCAAGTAGCGATCGAGATTCGGTAACGCTTTTAGATCGTCAAACGGAAGCCACTGATATTCGGTGTGCTCCTCGCTTAATTGCGGCTCCCCTTCGGCAGTGCAGATATAAGTGACGCGTACGATGTGGCGATTCTGCTCCGTATTAAAAATATCCTGCGCGCCGATCACGCGCGGCTCGCTCGTCATCGTGAGGCCTGTCTCCTCCATCACCTCGCGGGCGAGGTTCGTAAGCAAATCCGATCCCGCGTCGATGCGACCGCCCGGAATATCTCATTTGTGCTGGACCTCCTGATACCTATCGGTCGATCGACGGATAAGTAAATACTTGCCTTCCTGATTCTTGAGCAGCACCTTGACGCCGACTTGGAGTTCCATAGTTTAGAGCGCGCAAGCTACGACTATAAGGTAAAGGTATTTTAGCCGATTTTTGGCCCATCGCTGAGGCCGACCCGCACAAGATATAATGCAGGTAATGACGTGGCTTGGCTACGCTTTCGCAGGTATAACGATTTGGTCGGTGACAGCAACCGCCGATCGCTTCTTTCTCATACGACATGTAACGAGCAAGCGTTTTTATGTGGTTGTTCCCGCGCTGCTGCAGTTTTCTGTCGTACTTATATTCGCGATATTCTTTTCTATTCCGCACGCAACTCCATTGGCGGCACTTGCTGCTATTGCAAGCGGGGCAACAGAGGTGATTCTCCTCTACTACTTGTACACCGCTGTAAGCAGCGATGAGGTAAGCAGAGTATTCCCCCTTGCAACTGCGGGACCAATCTTTACTCTCGTGCTTGGTTGGCTTTTTCTGAAAGAAACGCCCACACCGCATCAACTGGTCGCATTCGTATTGTTCTTAATCGGAGGCTTTCTACTTGCGGCAAAATTCAATGAGAGCGGTGCCTCAATCAGCAGGGCAATCAAGCCACTCTTTATCGGCGCATTATTTACGTCCGTCTTTACACTCCTTTTGCGTTTTGCCTTTGTCGCTTCAAACTTCTGGTCCGGCTTCTTCTATTCACGCCTCGGCTTTTTCATAGGAGGATTAATCGTCTTATATATGTACCGTAAAGAAATAACACACCAGTGGCGCGAGCTGGAGTTGGGCACCCGGGCAGCTTTGATCGGCAATCAGTTAGCTGCTTTTTCAGGTCATGCTTTTTATTTCCTGGCGATTTCACTTGCAAGCGCGGCACTCGTGCAATCTGTTTTGGGAGCCCAGAGCGCGATCATTCTATTTTTCGCGGTTTTAGTCTCTTTGTGGAATAGGGATATAGTAAAGGAGAGCGCGGCCCCACGAGATATTCTTCAAAAATCTATCGGTGTGGCTTTTATTGTAGCGGCCAGTTACCTGCTCGCGGTTTGAGACAAACAGAGTTCGGCATGCGCCGATAAATAAGTGCTGAGTGCGGGCGA
>JAFAPB010000054.1 GCA_019247335.1 Candidatus Kaiserbacteria bacterium | reverse complement strand
GCGTCGAGGCCTTGGTCGCCGCGCCGAGCGTCATGATCTGCGTCGCCGAGCTTACGTAGACGCCGAAGTGCAGGTGCGGGCCGGTGGCATAACCGGTCTCGCCCGAGTACCCGATCACCTCGCCCGTGGTCACCGTTTCGCCTGCGGCGACATTAATCTGTGAGAGGTGTCCGTACATCGTGTTCAAGCCGTTCGCATGTTTGATCATCACCCATTTGCCGAATGAATAGCAGCCCTTGACGAGATCCGTGTTGCCGGTGCCGAGTACGGTACCCGCGAGCGCCGCCTTGATCGGGGTGCCGATCGGCGCCGCGAGGTCGATACCATTGTGCCCTTTGCCGTTGTACGCGCCGGAGGCTGCGAACGCGGTATTGCCGAAGTACTGCGTGATACGCACATTGTCGAGAGGCCAATGCAAGACGCCTTTTCCCGGCGTCGTGATCTGGTCGGGATTGACCGTGTAGCTGAGTTTTGCCTGCAGGTCGTTGAGAGCCGCTTCGAACGCCTGCTCCTGCGCTTTTTTCTTCGCGATGAGCGTCTGATAGGCGCTCTCCTGCGCCTTGGTCTGCGCGAGAAGCTCCGCCTGCGACTGGCGTGTGGCGTTCAACGAGCCTTGCTGCGTCGTGAGCGTTGTTTGCTGCGATACCAGCTGCTCTTTTTTCTGCTCTGCCGCAGATTTCGTGTCCGAGAGCGACTGCTTTTCCACCGAGAGCTGCCTGATATCGTCGTCGACGGCGGCCTGCAGCTGCGCTTGCGCATCCGCGTCCTGCCACGCGTCGGTAAAGCTATCCGACGAGAGCATCGCGAGCGCGAGTGGTTGAGCTTCTGTTTCGACGAGACTCCTGATCGACTCCGCTAGTCCCGCGCGATCGTGCTCGATCGAGCTTTGCTTTTGATTGATATTTTGCGCGAGCGTCTGGATCTGCGCCTGTGTGGTCGAGATCTGCTTCTGCGTCACCGTGATCTGGCTTTGAAGCTTTTTGCGCTGGAGATCGAGCTGATTGATCTTATTCTGCAGCGTATTTTTTTGCGTCGTGGTCGTTTTCAGCTGCGCCTCGTATTGCGCGATCTCTTTGTTGAGCGCGGCGATCTGCGCGTTATTGTCGTCGATCTGCTTCTGGAGGTCGTCGACGGATTGAGCGGACAGGGCGATCGGCATGAACGACAAAAGACACGCCATGATGAGCGAGCTCACGAAAAATTTTTTCATATAGATAGTGCGTGCCGCGCCGCCGCGATGCGCGCGAGCGCGGTGTCCTTGCCAAGTATCGATGCGATCATGAACGGATCGGGTGATTTTTCCTTGCCTGATAGGGCATAGCGAAGCGGCCATAAAACGTTGCCCCTCCCCTCCTTAGTAGCGTATTCCCATACGCTTTCTTTCAGACGCTCGGGGTCGCTGAAGCTTTCAGCCGGAGTCGCCGACCAGAGTTCATGAACGTATTCGAGATGCTGGGCAGCGACTTCTGCTGAAGAATTTTTTTGCGGCAGCTTTGCAGTATCGATCATGGGCTCTGCGACAAAAAAATCGAACTCACCCGCCGACGTCATTTCTTCGATATCTGACGCCGTTTCAATCCGCTCGCGGATAACCGGCAGCAGCTTCTTCCCCACTTCCGCGCTGTAAGGCAGCTTGCGCTCCATCATCGACTTTTCAAGGATCGGAAGCGCGTATGCGGCGAAATCATTTTCGGAGAGAAATTTCAAATACTCGCGGTTGTACCAGCGCAGCTTCGCGATATCGAAGACCGCACCGCTTTTGTGCAGGTCACCAAGCTCGAATTCAGAAACCATTTCAGCGATCGAGAGCATTTCTTTGCCTGACGGCGGCGTCCATCCGAGGAGCGCGATGTAATTAAGGAGCGCCTGCGGCAGAATACCCATCTCGCGATAGCGCTTGACCGATGTCTCGTGCTTGCGCTTCGACATCTTGCTTTTGTCAGGCATCAAGATGAGCGGCAGATGCGTGTAGGACGGAATATCGAAGCCAAGGACCTTTAAGATCAGCATTTGGCGCGGCGTATTCGAAATATGATCGTCACCGCGGATCACATGCGTCACGCCTTCATCGTGATCGTCGACGACGACCGCAAAGTGATAGAGCGGCTCGTAGACGGAACGCGCGATAACGAAATCCTTTAATTCCGTGGTGTCGAACGTAATGTCGCCGCGGATCCCGTCGGTAAACGTGATCTTTTCACCGGGATTCTTGAGTCGCACAACTTCGACCTCGCGTGTCGCATCGTCTTTTGCCGGCTCTTTCGAAAGATACGCTTTGCCGTTTGCGATCAGAGACTGCAGGCATTCCTTATGCCGCGCCACGTGCTCCGATTGTCGGTAACGGCGGGTGGGCTCAAGGCCGAGCCATGCCAGTTGCTCATTGATGTCCTCCTCGTACTCCGACTTATTGCGCGCGGTGTCGGTATCCTCTATGCGAATAACGAATTCCCCGCCTGTTTTTTTGGCGTAGAGATAATTAAAGAGCGCGGTCCGCGCGAGACCGAAATGCAGAAAGCCCGTGGGACTCGGCGCGATGCGGGTGACGACTGTCATACCGGTTCGTGTTCGACGGCGATCTCAAGCAGCATAGTCGCGATCTTATACGCTGCATGCGGACGCGCAAATGAAAGCGCCGCCGTCTTCATTTTCTCGCGAAGCGCGGGGTCTCCCATGATGCGGTCGATCTCGGCGATGAGAATATGCGGCGTAAGGTTCCGCTGCTCGATCACTTCCGCCGCGCCGGCGCGCGCATACGAAAATGCGTTCTGTGTCTGATCGTGCGACACGTCTTCCGGGATCGGTACGAGGATCGACGGAATACCCCAGCTCGCGACCTCGAAGATCGTGCCGGAGCCGGCGCGCGCCACGATAAGCGCCGCCGTGCCTGCCGTCATGCGCATCGCGAGCGTATTCAAAAGCCCGAACGCGCGGTAGCGCTCGGCGAATTGCGATCGCTCGAGCACGACGTGTGCGATCTTCGCGACTTCATCGAGATTCGCAGTACCTGCCTGATGGACGATGTTGTACCTGGTCACCAGCTCGGGGATCGCGCTGATCACGACTTCGTTGATCGCCTGTGCGCCTTGCGAGCCGCCCATAATGAATACGGTCGGCGCGTTGGGATCGAGCTTCAAAAATTCGATGCCGCCTTCTTTTGCGGGCGACTCGATCTCTTTTCTGATCGGGTGCCCGACGCGGGCGATCTTATCGCGCACTTTTTCAGGAAATTTTAATGCGGCCTCGGGGTGTGCGACACCGATCCGATATGCGAATTTCGATGACCAGAGCGACACTCTCCCAGGCGATGCGTCGGCGTCATAGATGACGACCGGTATCTGCAAAAGCTTTGCCGCATACAGCGACGGGAATGCCGCATAGCCGCCCGTCGAGAAGATCACATCAGGATAGAGGCGATACAGCTGAAAGATCGATTTGATGATGCCCGCAAAGGTGCGGAAGCCATCGAAGATATTGAGGATGCTTGCGTACCGGCGAACGCGGCCGGCCGGGGATTTCTCCCAGGCGATGTCGTGCTCCAAAAGCGAAGATCGGTCGAAAGGCTCTGGTCCAAGGTAGATCAATTCAGGCTCCAGCAGGGTTTTCTCCTTGCAGAGGTCCTCCATAGCCTCCGCAACCGCTATAAGCGGGTAAAAATGGCCTCCGGAGCCGCCTCCCAAGAGCACTATGCGCATCGGGCCATTTTACCCTATTTTGAGCCCTAAAACGGGCGTTATTCAGCTTTTGCCGTGCCGGAGCGGGAAATGCTCAAAAGAAGGCCCGCGCTCGCAAGGGATGCCAGCATAGCGCTCCCGCCCTGGCTGATAAAGGTGAGCGGTATCCCGGTAAGCGGCGCAACGCCGAGCATCGCGGCGATATTCACAAAGGCTTCGACAACGAGGTACGTGCAGATGCCTACCCCGAGCAGCGCGCCGAACATGTCCGGCGCGCGCGCAGCGACCGTATAACCGCGCAGCGCGAACGCGAGAAATAGGATGACGAGAATGCTCGCGCCGATAAAACCGAGTTCCTCGCCCGCGACGGCGAATATCGAGTCGCCCATTGGCTCCGGCAGATACGTGAACTTCTGTATCCCCTGCCCGAAGCCGCGGCCGGTGAAGCCGCCCGAGCCGATTGCGATCAGCGACTGCTTGATCTGATACGACTGATCCTGCTGCCCCTGCGACGGATTAAAAAATGTCTCCACGCGATCTCGCACATATGGTTTGGTAAGCGCAAGGAGTCCGATCCCGAGAATGCCAATGATGATGACCATGACGATGTCGCGCCAGGATCCCCCGGCCGCAAAAAAGATAGCGCCGACGGAAAAACAGATGACGCTCAGGGTGCCAATATCGGGCTGCAAAAGCAGTATCGCTGCCGGCACGGCGAGAATGCCGAAAAGACCGCCGAGTCCGTATGAGAGCGTTGATACTTTGTTCTTGAACGCAGAAAAGTAGGCGGCGGCCGCGAGGATGGCGCCGATCTTCAGTGCCTCGGATGGCTGAAAGGAAATATTAAACAGAATGATCCATCGCCGGCCGCCGCCATGAGCAGCGCCGACGTGCGGAATGAAGACCGCCGCGGTTACGAGCGCAGCGAGGGTAAAAAGGTACGGTGCATACGGGCGCCAAAGACGATAATCGATAAATGTAAGCGCGAGCAGGAAGACGGTGCCGAGACCGAGGCCGAGCACAAGGTGGCCGAAGACGACGCTCGACATCGTGGTCGAGCCGCGCGCGAGAAGGCCGAATGCCGCGGAAGCAAAAATGAGGGCGCCGCCTAAAATGAGAACGGCGATGAGTCCTGCCAGCGGACGATCGACGTGTTTTCTTCTCGCAGCCACTCGTTGAGTGTACTACACGAGCGGGACCGGGAGCGACGCGAGCGCGATGATGACGCCTGCAAAAGCGAAGACGACCGAGAGCACCCAGTACCGCATCACGACTTTGTATCCGGGCCAGCCGATCGCTTCGAAATGGTGATGCAGCGGCGCAATGCGCAGCAACTTTTTATGAAAAACGCGTTTCCAGATCATCTGCAGGATGTTGGAGAGCACCGTGATCACGAGAAGCATCCCGATGATCGGCAAGACGAACACGCCAACGCCGCCGCCGATCTTGTCGGTCATGAATGCGACGGTGCCGATCGCGAGCGTAAGGCCCATCGTGCCGGTATCGGTCATATAAAAGCGAGCGGGCGGAATATTGAACCAGAGAAAAGCGAGCAGTGCGCCGACGACCGCGGCGCAAAAGGCCGCGAGGTCAGTCTGATTCTGCACGAAAGCGATGATCGTATACGAAGCGAATATAGAAGCGAAGACGCCGCCGGAGAGCCCATCGATTCCGTCAATGACCCCTGAGGCATAGAGCGAGAGGGAGGTGAGTACAAAAAACGGCACGATGAAAAATCCAAGGTACAAGGGGTGCGTAAACGGCATGTCGATCACGCTGACGTCATTCTTTGCCCAAAACCACCAGCCGATATACGAAGAAAGTACGAAGACGATAAGGAGACGATAACGAAGGGCGAGCCCCCTGCCATCGGGACGGATCACGAGCAGATCGTCGATAAGTCCGACGATGGATCCGATCACAAGGACGGCGAGCGGAACCCATGTCTGATTGCGCGTAAGAAATCCGAGATGCGCGAAGGCGCGCGGGAACAAAAACGCTGCAAGCGAGGTTACGATGACGGTGAGGACGATGCTTCCCCAAACGACGATGCCGCCCATGCGCGGAGCGCGGATCTCGTTCTCGCTGTGCAGACGATTGAACTCATTCGCTGCCGTACCGTCGAGCGCTTCCTTGCCCGGACGTTTTTTCCATGCCCGATGTGCGTAGAGGTAGTGCGCCACGATCGGAGTGAGTATCATCCCGAGCATGAAGGCCGCGGTCGCTGGGACAAGGACGCGCACGATATCAAGGTGAGATGCAAACATATTACTGCGTGACGGCACGGCGAGCCGTTTCCACCAAGGTTTTCATGTCGGAGAATCGTCCGTCGTGCGATGAACCCATGACGACAGCGACCACCGGATGTGCGAGGCCGACATCAAAGACCACGGCAAGATTGCCGCCCGCGAGATCCGTATAGCCGGTCTTGCCGAGGATAAGTCCCGGTATTTCACCGAGCGCTTCGTTGGTATTTGTAGCGCTCGCCGTCTTGCCGCTCTCGTCGGTGATAAGCAGGTCATTTTTCGCGGTGCCGGCGAAAAGCGACGGCGATGTCGAAGCGACGTAGGCGAAGAGTTTCGCAACGTCGCGCGCGCTCGCATATGCGCCGGATTGCGTCGTCGAGAGGTCGAGACCGTTGTCATTGAGAAAATACGTGTTTTGCATGCCGATCTCTTTCGCGATCATGTTCATGCGCCAGATGGTGGCGCCGTCCTGCGGAGCTTCCGGATATTTTGCACGGATCGTCGGATTCGCGGCCGCGGCAAGAATGTCCGCGCCCTCATTTGAGGATGCGACGAGCGTGTAATTGATAAGATCGATCACCTTCCACTTCTCCCCCGCCTTTAATCCTTCGGCGCTCTGCGTGCGCGGCGTGTCATACGGAATCGTGAGGCTGCTCTCAAGCGGCAAAACTTCTGCAACGGCGAGCACAAGCGGCACTTTGGTGATCGATGCAAGCGGCAGTTGCGCATCCGCACCCTTCTCGTACAGGGTCTTACCGCTCGCGAGGTCGATCACAATGGCCGATTTTCCTTCGATCGAAATGTTTTCGAAGGGGTCCGGTTTCGTCTCGACGGCGGCAGCCGCTGCGGCGGCCTCGGCGGCGGCATGCGCCTGGTATTGCGAGTATTCAAAAGCGAAGTAGAACGATGCCGCAGCAAGCAAGAAAAGTGCCGCGACACCGAAAATGTTCGGCGTCATAAACAGGCGTCGCATAGCGCTAGGATTCGCTTGTGGGCTGCTCGGGTTCATTGTGTTCGGCAAACGGGCCCTTCGACTCTTCGAATGTGGCCAATTCGCTTGATATTTTACCATATTCAGGCAAATCGTCCAGTTTCCCGACGCCTAAGTGGGCCAAGAGCTCGGTCGTCGGCCGGTACAGATACTCCCTACCGTCTTCCGGGTTGGGAATGCGCTCAACGAGCCCGCGAGCCGTGAGCGTACGGATCGTTGTCGAGGTATTCACGCCGCGGATGTAATCGATCTGGGCGCGCGTGGACGGTCCGCGATACAGAATGATGGCCAGGACCTCCAGTCCGGCATCCCCGATCTCGCGACCGACTTCTTTTTCAAATGCCTTCTCGATCGTTGATGCCGCATCCGGCGAGACAGCGAGTGTCACTTCTGAATGTGTCTCGACGAGGGAAAGTCCGGTCCCCTCTTTGCGCGCAGCAAGATCGTGCAGGCCCGCTGTAAGCGCGGCAGCATCCACCTCAAGGATCTGTGCGAGTTTCTTTTTTGCAAGCGAGCCGCCTTCCGCGAAAAGCAGCGCTTCTATTCTGTTGGCGAGATCCATAGCGCTATTATGCACCGTATTTGGGCGCGGCGACCGATTCGATCTCGATCGTGATGTCCTCAAAAAGTTTTTCCTGCGTCACGCTTGCCGATCCCGAGCGCACGAGTTCGAGCATCGCGAGAAAATAGACAATGACTTCGTGCCGATCGCGGCTCTTAGTGAGCTCGCTGAAGCGCGCCCGAATCGCGGACGCGAGACGGTCTTTCAGACTTGAAATGACATCCTCGAGCGCGAGTACTGGCGCAACGCTCGCCTTCGCGAGCGCTTCGGGTTTCGGCAACATCTCGATAAGTCGCGCGGCAAGGCGATAGATCGGTTCGATCGCCGCTTCCGCCGGCGAAAAAATAGGGGGGCGCGCAGGAGCTCGCTTTGCAAGTCGATATGGCGCTCGTCCCCACTCTTTGCGCAACAGTTTCGATGCGGCGCGAATGAGCTTCAGTCGTGCGAGCCGTCGCTCAAGCTCTTCGACTGATTCGCGCTCTTCCTCCGTGAGATCCATGCTCGGGAGAAGCGTGCGCGATTTGATAAGCAGCAGCGTGGAAGCGATCAAAATGAATTGTGCGGTTTCGCCAAGTGGGAGTTCCGGGAGCTTCTCGACATATGCGAGGTAGGCATCACAGACTTCCGCGAGCGAAATATCGGAGACCGACATCCTGCGCTCTTCGATGAGGTCGAGCAGGGCCTCCAAGGGGCCCTGGTACGTCTCATTCGAGAGCGTGAATCCGTCTATCATGCTTTTTTGTCGATCTTGATGCCAAGCTCGATCATCTGCTCGGGCGTGAGCGGCTTTGGTGCCTTCATGACCGCGCTCTGTCCGCCGCGCGACATGGGGAACGCGACGACTTCGCGCAGATACGATTCATTGGCGAGGTTCATAACATTGCGCTCGATACCGAAGGCAATGCCGCCATGAGGCGGGGCGCCGTATTTGAATGCTTCGAGCATGTGCCCGATCTTTTCCTCAATCTCGGCATCGCTGTACCCCATCGCCTTATAGGTAGCTTTCAATATTTCCGGGCGGTGCGCACGGATCGAGCCGCCGCCGGATTCGTAGCCGTTGCATACAAGGTCGTACTGGGTCGTCAGGATCTCTCCGATGTTCTCGCCCTTGAGCAGCCATTCCACATGTTCCGCTTTCGGCATGGAGAACGGGTTGTGCGTGAAGGTCCACTTACCGTCATCGGTTTTCTCGAAAAACGGAAAATCAATCACCCACGCGTATGCAAGGACACCGTTTGTCTTGTCCTCTTCGGTGCGCATGTCGAATTTATCCGCGGCATATTTTTCCATCGCGTCCGCATATGTGAGGCGCGGGAACGGCTTTTGCTTTATCGTATATCCCATTGCTTCGACCGACTCCGTGATCATCGCCTCCATGAGATTGATCACGTCGTCGCGCTTGACGAAGGACATTTCGATATCGATCTGACTAAATTCGAATCCGCGATCGGCGCGAAGATCTTCGTCGCGCACGCACTTCGCTATTTGAAAATAGCGCTCGAAGCCGCCGACCATCAAGAGCTGTTTGTACTGCTGCGGTGATTGCGGGAGCGCATAGAAATTGCCGGGATGCAGGCGCGACGGCACCACGAAATCACGCGACCCTTCCGGCGTCGATTCGGTAAGGAGCGGCGTCTCGATCTCGGTGAATTTATTTTTAAAGAGGAACTCGCGACAGAGCTGCACGAAGCGGCTGCGCAAGCGGATGTTGCGCTGCATGCGCTCGGAGCGAAGGTCGATGTAGCGATATGCGAGGCGCGTGTCTTCGCCGACCTGCGCGGTATCGGCGATCTCAAAGGGCGGCGTCTCCGAGATATTGAGGATCGCGATCGACTCGATCTGCAATTCGATATTCCCGTTCTGCCTGTCAGCTTGCACATTTTTTTCCGGTCGTTTATTCACGGTGCCGGTGATCGCAACAGCAGATTCCGTCTTTACTTCTTTTGCAGTTTCGATCGCAGTGCTCCCCGGAAGCGCAACACCCTGCACCGAGCCCGTCATATCGCGGAAATCAAAAAAGACCATCTTGCCTTGGTCGCGTCGCACGGCGACCCATCCCATAATGGTCACCGAGCTGCCGACATGATTCTGCAGATCTTCAATGAATATGCGTTCGCTCATATCGAAATTCCTATTTTATCGCGGACATGCTTCATCTTAGCGCTCGCGAATACGCGGGCGCGCTCTGCGCCGTTTTGAAGGATCGCTTTCGCGTCGGCGTCCGAGATCGAGTCACGTTTTTCGCGCATTGGTGCGGTGAGCGATTCGATATCTTCAATAAGCGCCTCTTTGATCGCTTTGTAATTCTTGGTGTTCGCCTCGTAGAGAGACGCCAGCTCGCTTTCAGTCTTGAATGCCCTGTGAATTGCATGGACATTCTCCGGGCGCTCTCCGTCCGAATCCGTCACGATAGACATGACCGCCTTCGTTATCTCGTCTTTCGTACCGAAAAGCGGGATCGTGTTGCCGTATGATTTGCTCATTTTCTTCCCGTCGGTGCCCGGGACGACCGCAACGGTCTCAAGAATGCGCTCCTTCGGTTCTTGGAATGTCTCGCCGAATGCATTATTGAATTTCGCCGCGGCCTCGCGCGCGTATTCGATGTGCTGGCGCTGATCCTGTCCTACCGGAACGACATCGGTATCGTAGAGCAGAATATCCGCCGCCATGAGCATCGGATATGCAAAAAGGCCGGCATTGGCCTCGAGTCCTTTAGCGACCTTGTCCTTGTACGCATGTGCCTGCATCAGAAACGGTACGGTGACGAGGCATTCAAAGACCCAGGCGAGTTCCGTGTGCTCAGGCACATCTGACTGCTTGAAGATGACTGCCTTCGCAGGATCAATACCGGCCGCGACATAATCTTTGGCAACGTTGACGATATTTGCCCGCAATTCAGCGGGCTCTTTGAGCGAGGTCAGCGCATGATAATCGGCGATCATGAGAAAACTCTCATACTCCTTCGAGAGTTCAACGAAAGGCTTGAGTGCGCCGAAGTAGTTGCCGATATGGAGGGCGCCGGAGGGCTGGAGCCCGGTGAACATCCGTTGCATGCGCCTCAATATAGCAGAAAAAGGCTTACGGCAGGGTACGAGTCGTTATGAAAGAAAATCTGGCGCCGGATCGTCGGTCGCCAGAGTGTTGGGCCAATCGGGCGCGACGCGCACGATGCCCATCCAGTATTTGCGGTCGAGCTCGATCGCACGGGCCTTCAGGCGAGCGACATCGTCGCGGACACGGTCAGACGGCGCACCCTTCTCCTTTTCGAGGCGAATGTGGGCCCACTCGGCTTCGTGAATCGCGAGTTCCTGGATGCACTCGTCGGCAGTGTACCGATTCTTGTCGCATTCTTTTTGCCGGGTGTAGAAGTAACTCTGTTTCGGCAGCATGAAGCTTTTTTTGTCCTGGAACGTCAGCCTTCCCCACTCGTCGGCT
>JAFAPB010000024.1 GCA_019247335.1 Candidatus Kaiserbacteria bacterium | reverse complement strand
GGTGTAGGTATACGGGCCCGGGAGCCCGGTGCCGTTGGTGAGATTGTTCGGATTGTGCGCGAGAAACCAGCGATAATATTCGAGCCCCGCTTCGGCGATGTGCAGGGCCTGTAAGCGTCCGTAGAGCGCGCGGCCGTATTTCGCCTGCTCAAAGGCATAGCTCGTGATCATGCCTACCATGATGAGAAAGACGCCCATGAATCCGACCACCATGAGGGTGGTGACGCCGCGTGAATTGTGTGAGCGCATAGTCATATTATCTGCCGACGAGATTGCGGAGCGCCGCGGAGGATCGTAGAACGGTCGTCGTCGGCGTGCGGTTCGGATCGATGTCAGCGACAAGGTTGATGGTGACGAGCCGTACATCGCCGAAGCGCGTCATGTCGGTGATCTGTACGCCGTTCTTATCGTAGTACGAAAAGAGCGAGAGATTCTGCGAGAGATTGCGGACGCTGTCCGAAACGCTCGTCGTCGACTCGCCCGAGGGATAGACCGGCGGATCGCCGGACGGGTCCGCAATGCCCTTCACGAGATCGGTGCCGGTAAGGTAGTAATGCACACGCTCGATCGCGGAGTCGCTGTCGACATCGGCATAAAAGGTCATGCTGCTCGTCGAGATCGAAACGATGGGAAACGCGCCGTTCGAGGCATACGAGGCTTCGCGGACTGTGCGCACCATGAGATCCATGCCGCGCTGCGCGCTCGAGATCGCGGTCGCTTCCTGGATCGCGAAATTGCCCGTGCGATAAAAATAGAGAACGCTCGAGACGATCGCGAGCATCGCGGCGGTGAACATCGCGATCCATACGACTGCCTCGACGAGTGTCATGCCGCGGTTCATATCAATTGAGCGTGACCGAGTAGCGGGTCGTGCCGCTCACGGTGACGGCGTTGGTGCCGGTATAGGTGACGTAACCAGGCGCCGAGACGACGATGGTGTAGGTCGAGGCGATGAGACCGCTGAAAAACGCCTGGCCGCAGTTGTCGCTCGTGAGCGCGCTCGAAAAGCCGGTACGGGAGAGCGTGACGCTCGCACCCGGGATGAGATTGCCCGTCGCGCTCGCTCGCACGTCGACCAAAAGCGAGTTCGCCGTATGAGCGAGGAGATAGAGTGCCGTCGTCATAGCGGCGCCCGGCGCGAGCGATTCCGGCTGCGGGCCACAGGCCGATGCAATATCGTACGCGCTCGAGGAACTCGCCACCGCGAGCGTGTACGCATCCCATTCGAGATTCGGCACGGTGACGGAAGCCGACGCGCCGGTATTGATGGTTTGGCTGTATTTATAGACCGCTCCGGACGGTCCCGTGCCGATCGTCTTCGCACCCGTCATTGTCAGCGCAATATTCGGAAGCGGCGTCGGTCCGTAATCGTAGTTCACATTCCACGCATCGATCGACGGGGTCGCGGAGGATGAGCCCGAGAGCGTCGCATCGATGCGCAGCCCCTGATAGGTGCTCGTCGAGATCGAGGTGAGATCGATGGGTGAGCTCGTAAAGCCGGCGGCATTGCCCGGCAGCTGCGCTTCCGGAATAAGCGATCCGCCGTTCACGTCGTATACGCGATAAAGGATCGACGTGCCGGCGGGCGCGGAACTTGTCCAGGAGAGCTGTTTCCATTTCGAAAGATACGACGGCGAGATCGACGTGCTCTGCACTTCGCCCGATCCGTATGGTGCGGAGCCGGCGATTTTCGCGACGCCTCCCGCGATCGTGATGTTCGTCGACGTGGCCACATTTGAATTATCCGCAAAAGGATCCGTCCATGTACCGGACTGTACCGGACTCCAGCTTTGCACCGTCTTTGATCCAAGCACATCGATCGCGAAGGTCGCCGAGGTCGTCTGGCTATTCGAGACGGTCAGGTTGCCCGGATTCGGATTCGTATTCTGCGCGCTCGCGAAATACGTTTGCGCGGTGGAGTAGCCGGATTTGGTCACCGTGATCTGGTAGCCCGCGCCCGCAGGCGTCCCGATCAAGGTCGCAGTGCCGCTCGCGTTGGAATAGGTCGTGAGATTGACCGAAGTTGTTGCATTCACGATGGTTATCTGCGCATTCGAGAGCGAGGCGCCGGTCGAATCGACGACGAAAATAGTGAGCGTGCCGCCCGAGACCGCGCTCTCGAGCCCCGTGGCGGGAGAGACGCGCGTGACCGCGATGATGTGCCGTACGCCGGTGCGCGAGTTCCACGAGACGTCGACTTTTGCCGCCTTCGAATCCGCTTGTACGCCGTTGGCGTCGCCACCGCCCGAACCGTCCTTCGTGTCGTCAAAGTACTCAATGAACGTGCGGCGATTGTAGGTGACCCCGTTGAGCGTGACGGATTCATTTTGCGGAATGGAGCCCGAGGGAATGCCGCCGACGGTGCCGAGCGAGGTATAGGGAAGGCTCCGGATGTATTCCATGCGCTCGTCGACGAGCGCGATCGCGCCGGCGCGCGCTTTATTCGATGTGACGACATCGACCGAAAGCTGAAACGCTGCGGCGACGCCGACGAAAACGAGGAGGAGAAGCGCGGTGCCGACGATAGTGTCGATCAAAGTGACGCCGCGCTCGCCTTGCATATTAGATGGCGTTCGAGAGCGAGTAGATCGGCGAGATCATCGCGATCGCAAAAAACCCGACCGCGCCGCCGATAATGAGCATCAAAAATGGCTCGATGATGGTCGACATATCCTTGGTCTTCCTGTCGACCTCGTCTTCGTAGTAATCGGCGAGACGCTTCAACATCTCGGCGGTCGATCCCGTCTCCTCGCCGACCGCCATCATCTCGCCCACGAATGCGGGGTAGAGATTTTCATGCCGCACGAAGGTTGCGGAGAGCGGCTGGCCGGAACCCACATCGCGCTGCGCCTCCCCGATCACTTCCTGAAAAAATGAATTTTGCACGACTTCGCGTGTGATCTCGAGCGAGGTCAGGATATCGACGCCGGAAGACGAGAGCGAAGCGAGCGTGCGCGCGGTGCGCGCGGCGTTCACCTCTTTCACCATGGGACCGATCGAGGGCACGTGCAAAAAGGTCCAGTCGGCACCGCGCTTCCCCATTTTGGTCCGCATCAGCGTCCAGATGCCGGAAATCGTGCCGACGATGATCACGATCGCGAGCGTCGTGTTGCGCATGAGGAAATTCGATATGCCGATCACGAACTGCGTCGAGGGCGGGAGCGAGGCATTCATCTCGGCGAAGGTCTGGGCCAGGGTCGGTACGACCTCGATCATCATCAGGATGCCGATGCCGAAGATCGCGACGAGGATGATGCACGGGTAGAGCATTGCGCCGCGGATCTTTTTCTTAAGCAGATACATGCGCTCCATCTGGTCGGATGTCACTTTGAGCGCGTTCGGTAGATTGCCGCCTTCCTCGCCCGCGCGCACCATCGCGACAAAGAGCCGCGTGAAGACGCGCGGGAACTTCCCGACGGAAACGTGCAACGCATCGCCACGGCGTACGTCGCTCGCGATCTGCGAGACGGTCGCGGCGAGGCGCGGATTTTTGGTCTGTCGCTCGAGCACGGAGAGAGCGCGTGCGAGCGAGAGGCCGGCACCAAGCATCGCCCCCAAATTGCGGCAGAAGAGGATCTTGTCGTACTCCTTGATCGTCGTGAATTTCGAGTTCCAAAAGGAGAGGCTCAAATAGCTGCCGCTCTTGTCTTCCTCGACGGAAAGAATTTTCCCGCCCTCGCGCCGGATGATCTGGTACAGCTCGAAGCGATCCGAGGCTTCCGCGACGCCTTTGTACACTTCGCCATCGCTTTTCTCCGCCGTGTAATTGAAATGAGCCATTCAACTAAGTATAGACGACGGCGCGCGCCTCGCGGCGCGCGCATTTCAATTATGTGGAACGTCTTATTCCGTAACAACGCGGAGCACCTCTTCGATCGTCGTGATTCCCTGCGCGGCTTTGAAGATGCCGTCTTCCGCCATCGTGAGCATGCCTTCCTTTTTCGCTTGTTCCTCGATTTTGTCGCCGGTCGCATTCGCCATGACGAGTTCTTTGATGGTCGAGGTGACGGGCAGGACTTCGTAGATGCCGATGCGGCCACCGTACCCACTCGGCGTCTGGCCGTTCTCGTGCGGTTTATAAAAAGGAATATTCTTCCACGTCGCATTCCCCTCCACTGCCTTTTCATCCTTGAGCGCTTTGAGTACCGCGCCCGCGTCGACGACGCGCTCGAGCTGCCCCTGCTCATCGCGTGAGAGTTCGTACTTATCGCGATCGGCAGCAAGACGGCGCACGAGACGCTGACCGATGATGACGCGCAACGTGGAAACCAGGAGGAAGGGTTCTATGCCCATGTCGAGGAGCCGCGCGATCGCGCCGGCGGCGGAATTCGTATGCAAGGTCGAGAGCACGAGGTGACCGGTGAGCGACGCGTTGATCGCAAGACTCGCCGTTTCTTTATCGCGGATCTCGCCGACCATGATGATGTCGGGGTCCTGGCGCACGAGCGAGCGAAGCCCGTTGGCAAAGGTGAAGCCAATCTCGGGACGCACCTGCGTCTGATTCACACGCCCCATCTGATATTCGATCGGGTCTTCGATAGTTGAGATGTTTACGTCGGGCGTGTTCACGATATCAAGCAAAGTATAGAGTGTTGTCGATTTACCGGCACCGGTCGGGCCCGTCGTCAGGATCATGCCCGTCGTTTTTTTCATCGCATCATGCATGCGCTCGAGTCCCGTGCCATGAAAGCCGATCGATTCGAGCGTGAATCCCGAGATCGCATCGCGGAGGAGTCGCATGACGATCTTCTCGCCATAGTACGTCGGCAGGACCGATACGCGGAATGAGACGCGCTCTCCCCCGCTCTCGGTGCCGAAGCGGCCGTCTTGCGGAAGGCGGTGCTCGTCGAGGCGCATGTTGGCAAGCACCTTGATGCGCGCCGTGATCGCAGCAGCTGCATGCTTGGGGAGTTCCATCGCGTCATGCAGAAGCCCGTCGATGCGGTAGCGTATGAGGAGCGAATCTTCCAAGGGCTCGATATGAATGTCAGATGCACCCTGCGCATTCGCATGGCGCAACAGCGTGTCGACGATGCGCACCGCTGGCACGCCCTCGGCGACCTCGCGGAGTTCTTTCTCACCTTCAGCGGTCGTTTTCTCAAGCGCCGCGGTCTCGCGCTCGATCACGTCGCCCAGGTTGTCTTTCAATCCTTGCTGATACTGCTTGAGCGCGTATTTGATCGACGCCGCATCGGTGAGACGGGGCAGCACCTTCAAATGCGTCTTCTTTTTGATGAAATCGATCGCCGCGAGATCGTCGGTGTCGAGCATCGCCACCTCAAGTTCGTCGCCTTTGTGCGCGTAGGCGATGATGTTGTTGCGGCGAGCAACCGGTTCGGGAATGAGCGAGAGGGTTTCATAGGGAATATTCGTGGTCGAGAGCGCCACAAAGGGAATCCCGAGAATGTATGCGTACGTACGAC
>JAFAPB010000084.1 GCA_019247335.1 Candidatus Kaiserbacteria bacterium | reverse complement strand
TCCCGAAGAAGAGCGGCAACTGGTACAACGGCAAGCACGAACCATTGATTTCCAAGGAGTTGTTCGACAAGGTGCAGGAACAGTTGAAACGCGACAGCATCGTGCGGCAGACGCATGAGTTCTCGTTCACGAAGCTCATCACTTGTGGTCTATGCGGATCGATGTTCAGCGCAGAAGAGAAGTACAAGCAACTGAAGGATGGCACCATGGCGAAGTACATCTACTATGGGTGCGGTCGCGCGCGCGATCTGCACTGCAAGAACACATATCTGCGCGAAGAAGAACTGGTCGACCAGCTGATACAGGCACTCGATCAGATCGACTTCAACAATCTGGGCATGCAGCACAAGTTCGAGGAGGAGCTGCGACGGTTCAATAAGTTCCAGCGCGGTGTGCTCGGATTCTCTGGGTCAAAAACAGCGCACGAAGAAGTGGATCTACGAACCTATGCGAAATACACGCTAAAGGAAGGGACGGATCAGGAGAAGCGGGAGTTGATGGGATGCTTCAGGTCGAAGATCAAGATTACTAGGGGCATAGTCACCATAGATGTCCCCGCAGCGGAAAACATTGAAACCCGCTATAATTAGCCTACCGACTATGAATCAGAAAAAGCTGAAGGCAATAGATCTTTTCGCCGGCATCGGCGGTATTCGCATCGGCTTCGAGTCGGCTGGCTTTGAGACCATCTACTCTAACGATTTTGATAAAAACGCAGCTGCGACATACCGGCTGAACTACGGAGAAATCGACGACACGAGCCTGATCAAAGTAACGGCGGAAAGAGGCATGAAGAAGATACCCAAAAAATTCGACATCCTCCTCGGAGGATTTCCTTGCCAGCCCTTTTCTGTCGCGGGAAATAAAAAAGGATTTGCTGACGCTAACAGAGGCAACCTACTCTTTAATGTCATCGAGATCCTAAAGAAGAGAAAGCCACGGGCGGTATTCCTCGAAAACGTAAAACACTTGAAAAATCACGACGACGAAAAGACGTTCAAGCGCATACAGGAAGAGCTGCTGAAAGCCGGGTACCACATGAAGGCGGAGGTAATGAACAGCATGACGCATGGCAACGTGCCGCAGAACCGCGAGCGAATATATATCGTTGCATTCCGATCTCCGAGAACGCTTATGAAATTCCGTTTTCCAGACAAGATTCCGCTTACGAAGAAAATGTCCCACATACTCGAAAAGAACGTGGATGACGAACACTACTATGACGAAAGATTCGGCGAAATCTACACGCGAATCAAGAAAGCCGTGAAGAATCGCGATAGCTTTTACCAATACCGCAGGATCTACGTGCGAGAACTGAAGAACGGCATGGCCCCGACTCTGACTGCAAGCATGGGGGCAGGAGGCCATAACGTACCGCTCATTCGAGATGCAAAAGGAGTCAGGAGACTGACGCCCCGCGAGTGCGCAAGACTGCAAGGTTTTCCAGAATCATTCAAATTTCCTACCAATCAAGCGAAGTCGCATCTCTATAAACAGGTCGGCAACTCCGTGACCGTTCCGGTGATTTCGCGTATCGCAGAAAATATCAGAATTGCATTAGAGTCATGAGGCCATGGCCGATGTATTCACGAAGGAAAAGCGGAGCGAAATCATGTCGCTCATACGCGCGAAGAATACGGGCATAGAGAAAAAAGTATTCTCCCATCTCAGAAAGAATAGGATTCACTTCCAGCGGCATTATTCCAAGGTGCCCGGCAAACCAGATATCGCGGTCCCTTCAAAGAAAATCGCCGTCTTCATCGACGGCGATTTCTGGCACGGTTACAAGTTTGATCAATGGCGTCGGCGAATCCCGAGAGAGTACTGGCGGGAAAAAATCGCATCCAATATCGCGAGAGATACAAAGAATCGCCGCGCGCTCCGCAGGAAAGGCTGGAAGGTCATGCGCGTATGGGGCCACGAACTCGTAAAAAAGCCCGAGCAGACTCTAGCGAGAATACAGCGCTTTCTTAAGCCTTAATTTCAATACAATATAGGCGTTTCTTGTGTAGATATTGCTCTATTTGACATATTTTAACAGCCTATGATATATTCGGACGTATATGGACGACCGAAGAGATAATTTTAAAAGGCTGGCTGCGAAGCGGACCAACGAACTCCTTCGCCGGATCAAAATCCTCGGCAACTGCGGCAACCGCAGCCACTATGATTACACCGAAGAAGAGGTGGCCAAGATCTTTTCCGAAGTGGAGAAGAAGCTGCGCGAGGCCAAAGCGAAGTTCAGCTTCCCTAACCGCGATAAGGAGTTCAAACTTTAATATGGCTAAAAAGAAGAAAGCGCCGGCATCGCAGAAAAAGAGCGCAGACGCGCTGTGCTGGTACTTTCCGACGACGGATCACGGAGAGAACGACGGCTTCGCAGATTCGCAGCTTGAATACTTCCAAGGAGACCACGAGCGTTTCATAGCCCGTGAGGCGATCCAGAACGCGGTCGATGCGCGCCTGGACTACGACACACCGGTAACTGTGGTGTTCGAAAAGCTTTCTGTACCGACCTCCACTATTCCGGGCCATGAAGAGCTTGCTAGCCGCATGAGCCGCTGCCTCGCGTTTGTAAAAGGACAAGAGAAAGCCGAGATATTTTTCAAAGCTGCCATCTCACTTCTTAAAGGCAAGACGATACCGATACTGAAGATAAGCGATTTCAATACAAAGGGACTTTTCGGATCCGACGACGATGTTAACGGCAATTGGTACCGCCTCGTCAAAGCCGCGGGCACCAGCTCTCCCAAAGGAGTGAAGGGCGGCTCGTTCGGAATCGGCAAAGGTGCTCCGATTGCAGCGTCTGCATTGCGCACAGTCTTCTATTCCAGCATCAACGACAAGAACGAACTGGTCTTTCAAGGAAAAGCCCGCCTCGTAAGCCATCATGATGACGAGCGCGATGTGCGTCGCGGAATCGGCTTCTACGGAATCAACGGATACAACGCTGTGCGGAAAAGCAGCCTCGTTCCACAGATGTTCAAGCGAGAAGAGCGAGGCACCGACATCTTCGTACTTGGCTACAAATCCGGAGGAGATTGGGAGCACAAACTCATACGGTCAGTGCTCGACAACTTCTGGCTTGCGATACACCACGGCACGCTGGAGGTGATAGTGCGCGACGGCTCGGATATCCGCATCACAAAAGACACCCTGCGCAAGTGTTTGGAAGAATACGACGCGCAGGATGCGCGATGCTTCTACGAAGCAGTTACTAATCCAAGCAGCACTTTCGAGGAAGAACTGAAGCATCTAGGAAAAGTCACTTTGTGGGTCCGCAAAGACGACAGCTACCCAGGGCGCGTCATGATGGCTCGCAAGCCCAAGATGGTAGTGCAGGAAAAAGCCTACCGCGTGCTCAGAGAACCCTATGCTGGCGTGATGATATGCGATAACGATCGCGGCAACGAACTCCTGCGCGATTTGGAACCCCCGCAGCACGATAAGTGGGATAAGGATCGCGCTGCGACCGGCCCCGTCGCTTTGCGAGAGCTGGATATCTTTATGAAAAAATCCCTCAAAAGCATGGGAGATTCGCTCACGAGCGAGCCACAGGACATTCCGGGTCTGGACCGCTACCTACCAGACAGCGAAGACCGCGACTATCTCCCCTCGAATCTCGGGGAAGCATATGAAGAGACGGGGCTTTCGAGCAGCGAGGAATCGGGACGCGAAATCGGCGCAGACAAAGACGCGGAGAACGGAGAAATAGAAACCGTTATCAGAAAGAGCGTCGTTACAAACAAGCAGCAAGGCGCAGTCACACCAACGCCGCCCGAAGGCCCCGGTAAGGGACCACGTGGCCGCGCTACTGGACCGGAAGGAGAAGGAAAAGAAGGTGCACGCATCAGCACTTCATCGATCAGCTTTCGCAGCTTCGCGCAGAGCAGCAAGAAAGGCCTTGAATACCTCCTCGCTATCACCGGGCGCGAAGATTGCGAAGGAGCAATCCGGCTTGTCGCGGTCGGCGATGACGGCAGTTATCCGATAGAGATTGAATCCGCGACAGATGTTAAGTCAGGAGAGCGGTACGAAATCGGCGATTCTCTTATCAAGGGGCTTGTCATAGAGAGCGGCAAGGCGGTTAAGATCGTTGTGCGCCTCTCTTCTAGCCGGAAATACACGCTCGGAATAGAAAACTATGAAGGTTAATTCGAAATCATATCCTCATCCTGTGCTCGGCAACGGGGACGACCTCGGAGGATTCTTCAAAGTGGAGTTTCCATACGAGCTTGGGAGAGAAGAAGTCATCCTCAATCCTACGTTCGGACTTAAAAATTCAGGCATCGAGGAGCTGATTAAAAAAGGAAGGGCGTCGTTCATTGCTGAAGTAGAGTGCCGAAGCACTTTCTTCCGCAAGAGCTTTTCTACGCGCAACGCCAACGAGCGCTTCTCCATACCGGCAAAGTCCCTGCGCGAAAGAGTCACGGTCGGATTCTATATCTGCGCTGATCAAGACATTAAAGGATACCGGCCGACAGAACCGCATGCTGATTACGAAGGCGCGACGTTCGATGTAGATGCCGGAGACGTGCTGGCGGTCGGAGGATACTCGTCTTTCGTCGCAGAGAAGAGCTTCGATCCTCTCCGTCCGCCGGTATCGTCATTCATGTCGATTACCGAAGGCTTCCACCATGAGGGGCCGATGCAGATAGATTACGATCAGGAAAAAATAACCGTCGTACTCTCCAAGGCGGACTGGAAAAATTACCTTGAAGTTCGCGGACAGAAAGCTGCCCAAGGCATCCTGCACGGCTCTATCGTCTTCCCGACGCTTGTAGATGCTATCTACAAGATCAGAAACTCGACCGACTATGAGGGAGCAAATTGGTACGGGCGACTGGCTGCCATCCTCGAAGCAAAAAGCCTTGAGGACAAGGACGAATTCGAAGCGGCACAGAGGATACTCGATAACCCGGCTACCCGCAGCCTGAAGGGCATCGATACGCTTACCAGCATGTCAGACGATGAAATCTATGACTAAACCTCTTGCACAGAAGATATATAGGCGCGACGTAGTCGAGCACATGCGGAACGAGCTGCGCTCGGGTGCTTCCCTTGAGAGCTACTTCAAAGAATCTTTTCCGGCCAAAGAAAAAGAGCTTCTGCCTTCCACTATCGTGCTCCAGACAAAAGCGCCGGTCTTAAAAGCTCCGAAGAGCGACCCCGTATCAGCTGACATAGATAATGCGATTACGCTCTATGAGCACTATCGCAATCTTGATGAGACGCAAGCATCGGATCCGCGCCTTTGGGTTTATCTCAGCCACGTCGAATTCAGGAAGTATTCGCTCGTACGCTGGGGACTCGACGGAACGTACAAGGATCTTAAAGATGCGGCGGAAAAGACAAAGGCGATAAATTATCTACTCGAACACTGGTTCATAAGCGGTAACGACCGCGATCTGCGCCGCCATGCTATCGCGCGTCTTTGGTGGGCAGCGCATCTGACGTACGCACCATGGGAGTCAGACCCTGAGTTTTTCGGAGACCTGAAGAACAAAGATCCTTACTATTACACCCGCGTACTGCTTTCAACGCAGGATATCTATCAGCAGGTCCTTGAACGCGCCATGGGCCGCTCTAACCGCGTCCTGATCTCGGTGCTGGACTTCCTCGGGAAGAATAAGAAATTCGCTCAGTCCCGCGAAAGCATACGCACCTTGATGAAGGAGCTGAACCTCGCTTATGGCACGAAAAAAATCATCACTTTGGATCGCGCGTCGCTGAGTGCGCTGATCGAGAAAGTGGCGGCCGATATCAACTAGCCCATTAAGAATTATGCTCGACACCATTTTAGAAGTACTGAACGTCCTGGGATACATAAGCACGGTGATCGTTATCCTGTCGGCGATTGTAGCGACGGTCCTCTGCTTCCGTGGCTTCGTCCCTGTCCTTATACGGCTCGGCAATGGGCTGTGGAAGCGCAAAATAGCCATCATCGCTAAAGGCGATGCGCTGATCGGACTTGAGAACATGCTGCATGACTCCAAACTCTTCAACCGCACTAACATTCTGAAAATCCCGAGCGAAAGCGATCTCGGGATCGCCGAGCAAGCGAGCCTATTTCTCGTCTACTGGCCCGACTGGAAAGATAACGACGACATGGAGAAAATACTCGCCCACAAAGAAGACAGCACCGCTCTGATCGTGTACGCGCCCCAAGAGCACGGATTCATACCGCAGCCTGTCATGCATGCGCTCGAAAAAAAGCGCAATGTCGTAGTGAATAATTTTCGTGGTCGCCTTCTGAACGATATTGTCGTCAGCATGATCACTACAGGCTATGAAAAAAAGTAACATCAATGAGCTGTTCCGTTCTTACGTGCGGGACCACCTTTCTCCGACACCGAGGGAGCGAGACTTCGTATCCACCGTCTATGAATCCGTCCAGAATGTCCTCGGCGAGTCCAGCTGCCTTCAGATCGGATCCTATCCTCGCTTCACATCGATAACACCCCTGCACGACCTTGATGTGCTTTATATCCTCGGCGCATGGAATGCGTCATCATTTGACCCGTCTGACGCGTTGAATGATCTCCAGTCGCGCCTCGAATCTGAATACGACAACCCTACGCAATACGATGTAGAAATAGGGCGACAAACACACTCAATAACGATCGTATTCAGCGATGCGGGCGAAGAGATTTTTTCCGTTGATATCGTACCCGCATACATATCCGGCAGAAACGAATTCGGCGGCGATATGTATGTCGTTCCGGAAATAGCCGCAAAATCTCACAGTGATAGACGCCGCATAGTTGCGGAAGTGTCGAAGGGATCCCGACAGATGGCATGGATCAAATCGGATCCGCGCGGGTACATCAGTGTCGCGACTCAGGTGAATCAGGCCAGTGAGGATTTTCGCAAAGCCGTAAAGCTTATAAAGGGCTGGCGAGCTTCATGCAAAGAAGCAGACGATGATTTTCCGCTAAAATCTTTCCACCTCGAACAAGCCGTGACCTGCGATTTCCAGAGAAAACCTGGACTTGAGATATTCGACGCTGTATTCAATTTCTTCTGCGGACTCCCTGAGCTTATTGAAAAACCCCAAATCCCTGACCGCGCTGACTCTAGCAAGAAAATAGATGCCTACGTTTCAGGTCTTACTCAATCACAGAAGGATCAAATCAAACGTATGAGGGACTTCTTCCTCATCAAGCTTGAGAACATCCAGAACGGCGCGGATATATCCGATTTGCTGGAAGCCGGAGAACATGAGCGAGCCAGCGACACCGAAGAATATCTCTTTGACTCGCGAATACCGATGCTCGTAGAGCACGAATTTACCGTGATCGGACGAGTACTTCCAAGAGATGGGGGCTTTAGGGGCAGAATATTAGACGCGGTCGGCCTGATAGAAGTCGATCGTCAGATTGAATTTCGACGCGGCGATGACGCTCCGGCAGCAACCCTGTACAAATGGAAAGTAAAGAACGATAACAAATCAAAGCAACCACGAGGCGAGATCACTGATCACGGGACCATGAATGACCCGGAAAATACCGCATATAACGGCAGACACTACGTGGAATGTTATGCAATCAAGAGTGGAGTGTGCATCGGGCGTTCACGCCAAGACGTAGTCCTTCAGTGGGTGTTTGGGCAGTAACGAAGCAGTATGGATAGCCCCCGCGTCGCCTCGGGGGTCTAACCGTCAACATATCTCCGATACTTCTTTCTTCGGGCGGAGGGGGTGAGATTCGAACTCACGGTGCCTTTCGACACGCCGGTTTTCAAGACCGGTGCTTTAGACCGCTCAGCCACCCCTCCCTTCGGTCGGAGGTGTGCTGAGCCTTCGGCTCACCGTAAGCTCGGATCAATCGCGGTACCGCCGCGATTGATAGCCAACCTCCTGTACGCTCCGTTGTACCACGACAATAAGCACATGCTAGAGTTCCGGGATGTCGCAACCGAAGGGTTCCGTGCCGGTCGCGCTCGCGCTCCTCGGCAACATTGTGGTCACCATCATCAAAGCGATCGTCGCGGCTTTTTCGGGATCGAGCGCGATGTTCTCCGAGGCAGTGCACTCCTTCGCCGACACGCTCAATCAGTCACTGCTTTTGATCGGCGTGTGGCGATCACGCAAAAAACCAGAGGGGGAATTCAATTATGGCTACGGCTCCGAACGCTTCTTCTGGGCGGTGATTTCCGCGTGCGGGATTTTCTTCGTCGGCGCGGGCATCACGATCTGGCGCGGACTGCATGCGCTCCTCTATCCCGAGAGCGTCGCCATCGATTTTTATGCTTTTCTCGTGCTCTTCGTTTCCTTCGTAATCGAATTCTGGACTTTCCGCGTCGCGACACGCGAACTCGTGCGCGCCTACCCCGACCTCTCGTGGTGGGACCGGCTCGATCGGGCGGACCCCTCGACACTCGCAGTCTGCCTTGAAGACGGCATCGCGGTCATCGGCGTCTTGATCGCCAGCATTGCGATCGCGTTTTCATATGTGACGCAGAACACCATGTGGGACGCGGCGGGCTCAATCCTGATCGGCATCCTACTTGCCGTCGCCGCCGTGATCCTCATTATGAAAAATCGCGTCTACCTCATCGGTCGCGCGATCCCGGAGTGGGAGAAAGAGGCGATCCTTGAGATCCTGAAGAAAGAGCCTTCAATCGAACGCGTGATCGATTTCAAATCGACGGTGATCGGCATCGGTGAGCACCGCATCAAGTGTGAAGTCGAGTTCAACGGCTCGTCGCTCCTCGACGAACAGTATCAGCAGGAAGGCCTCCGCTCGCAGTTCGACGAGATCCGCAACGACTATGAGGAATTCAAAAAGTTCTGCGTCGAATATGCGGACCGTATTCCGCGCCTCATGGGCAAGAAGATCGATGAGATCGAAGAGAAGATCCGAGAGGCGTATCCGTCTATTCGCCACATCGATATCGAGATCAACTGATATGCACGTCTTCACTGGGATCGTGATCAAAGGGAAGCGGCGCGGGACGGCGCTCGGCTATCCGACGCTCAATATCCCGCTCCCGCCCGGGAGCGACGTCGCGGGTATCTACGCCGGTCATGCCTGGCTCGGGCATGATGAATATCGCGCTGCGATATTCGCCGATCCCGCGCGCGGCATTCTCGAAGTGCACCTCCTCGATTTCTCGAGCGACGCGTACGGCAAGCAGCTCGACGTGCAGATCCTGAAAAAGATCCGCGAGGCGAAGAGTTTCGATACGGACGAGGCGCTCAAGCAGGCGATTGCGGAAGATATAGGCGCCGTGCGACAATACTTTTCCTTATGAACGCCCGATCTCTTGCGACCTGGGGGCCCGGACTCGTCTTTTTTGCGGCGGTCCTGTGGGCGACGGACGCGCCCTTCCGCGCCCATCTCACGCAAGCGCTCTCGTCCAATTTCATCGTCTTTGCGGAGCACGGTGTCGACATTCTCTTTGCGGTACCGATCTTGATCTGGTCGTGGGCTGATCTCAAAAAACTGTCGTGGCGCGAGTGGGTCGCCGTTCTCGTGATCGCGATCGGCGGCTCGGCACTCGCGTCGATCGCCTTCACGCAGTCGTTCCACTATGTGAATCCTTCGGTGTCGATTCTGCTGCAAAAAGTGCAGCCCTTGCTAGCGATCGCGCTCGCAGCCGCATTCTTGGGAGAGCGGCTGCGCCGGAATTTCTGGCTGTGGGCGCTCGTCGCGCTTTTCGGCGCATACCTCGTCACATTCCCGCATCTTGTACCCAAGCTCTACGACGGCGAGAGCTTTAATCCTAACGTCTACGGTGCGCTCCTCGCGCTCCTCGCGGCGCTCCTCTGGGGCGCGTCGACCGTGCTCGGCAAATATGCGCTGCGCGCGGCATCATTCCAGACGCTTACTGCCTTACGCTTCATCGTCGCGTTCGTTTTTCTCGGATTTTTGAATGCCGTGCAGCACACGTATCCCGCGTGGGGAAGCGTCACGCCGACCGATTGGCTCTTCATCGCGATCATCGCGCTCGCATCCGGTGTCTTTTCGCTCTACCTCTACTATTACGGCTTGCAATACACGCGCGCCTCGATCGCGACGCTCTGCGAACTCGGCTTTCCGCTCGCCGCCGTGTTCGTGAACGCCTATTTCATTCCGGGCGCATGGCCCGCCGGCACGTACGTCGGCCTCTACATCGGGCAGTGGGTGGGCACCGCGCTCCTTCTTTTTGCGCTCTACATGCTGACGCGGGTCAACAGCGAATCGGCCGCATGAAGCGCATCATGGTCTTCGGTACCTTCGACATGCTCCACGAGGGGCACCTCGATTTTTTCCGACAGGCACGAGCGCTCGTTCCGGTGCCGCGTCTTATCGTCTCCGTCGCACGCGATAGCGCAGTTGCGCGGGTGAAAGGCGGAGCTCCGAGGCGCAGAGAACTCGAGCGCCTCGCGCTCGTTGAAGCCTGCGATCTCGTGGACGAAGCGACCTTGGGCGACGAAGAAGGCTATATGGCGCACATCAAACTCTTCGAGCCCGATGTGATCGCGCTCGGCTACGATCAGCGCGGCGAATATGTGGATCATTTGGAAGGAGACTTGGGCTCGGCAGGGCTCGAAACGAAAGTGGTCCGTCTCAAGCCCTATCATCCGGAGATCTACAAGACGTCGCGATTGAGCGGAACGTAATAAAACGCAGCGGCGCACGTATCAAAGGTAGCTGATCCCTCTGATCAGCATACAGACACCGGATGCGGCCCGCATGTCCTGACCCCGACATGCGGGCCGCGCGCATTTCGCCTTTTTAATGAAGCGCTATACTGCGCTCGTGAAATACCTCGGTATCGATTATGGCGCGAAGCGCATCGGCCTCGCTCTCTCCGACGAGAGCGGCGCGATCGCTTTTCCGCGCGGCACCATCGAAAATCAGGACGCGCTCGCGCATATCCGCGGTCTGATCGATTCGGAAAAGGTCGGTGCGATCATCATGGGCGACACCAAAGCTCCCGGCGGGCTTGAAAATCCTATTTCGAAAGAAGCAGCTGCTTTTGCTGAAATGCTTGCGCGCGAGACCGGGCTTCTGATCGAGCGCGTCTGGGAGGCGTGGAGTTCGATCGAGGCTTCGCGCCTCGCGCCGAAAGGACAGGAGCATGACGACAGCGCCGCTGCGGCGATCATTCTGCAGCGCTATTTGGATTCGCGCGGCAAAAGAGTAGAGTAGCCATATGGAAGAGACGCAAAAACCCGCCGAGATCCAGTACGAGGACTTCGCAAAGCTTGATATCCGGATTGGAAAGATCATCGCGGCCGACCGCGTGCCCGAGACCGATAAGCTCATCAAATGCACCATCGACTTCGGCGAAGCAGGGGAGCGCACCATCGTCTCCGGTATCGCCGCGTGGAAATCGCCGGAAGAGCTCGTCGGCAAATCACTGCCCTATATTTTCAATCTCGCACCGCGCATGCTCAAGGGAATTGAAAGCCAAGGCATGCTGCTCGCCGCGAGCGATGAGAGCGGCGTTGTTTTGCTGCAACCGGATCGCGATATTTCTCCGGGCGCGCGCATCAAGTGATATATACTGTATTGAATGCGGCTCACTGCTTCCATCTCGCTCGGCGAGCGCATGAGCGATCTTTCTCGCGCGCTCTCGCGCGCATTCCCCATGCCAAAATCGCTCCTGCCGCCTGCGGCGGGGATCGACATCTCCGATGCGTCGGTGAAATGGCTCGTGCTTGAGCCATACGGCAACGCGAAGCGCATCCGCACCTACGGTGAGGTACCGCTCAAGGACGGCATCGTCATCTCAGGCGTGATTCAAGATACGCGTGCGCTCGCGCAGGCGCTCGCGGAGGTGCGCGGACACCTCGGCGGCATCCGATCCGCGCACGCGGCGCTCCCGGAAGAAGCGGCATACGTCTTCAGCATGACCGTGCCGCATGCGACACCGCGCGAGCAGGTACTGCGCATGATCGAATTCGAGTTCGAAGGCCGTGTGCCGATCCCGCCTTCCGCCGCGGTCTACGATTTTAATTTCATTCCGGCGCGCGCAAGCGAGCAGGAGGAGATCAGCGTCACGGTTTTCCCGCGCGATATCGCACAGGCGTATGTTGACTCATTCCGCATGGCAGGGCTCACGCTTCTTTCACTCGAAGTCGAAGCCAGTTCGATCGCGCGTGCGGTCTCGTCCGGCGGGCAGGAGGAACCGGTGACACTGGTCGTTGATTTCGGCCGCGCGCGTACGGGTTTTGCGGTACTGAAACGCGGTGTCCCCATCTTTACGTCGACCGTGGAGGTCGGCGGCGACGCGATCACGCACGCGCTCGTCGACGGCGCGCACCTCACTGCGGAGCAAGCCGCCGAATTCAAAAACGAGCAGGGTCTCATGGCGGCCAAAGGGGAGTCGGCTGCGCTCGAAGCGATCTCCGGAACCGCATCCGCGCTCGCCGATGAGATCTCGCGGCACTACCACTATTGGGATACACGGCGCAACGACCGGGGCGATCGCATGACGCCGGTCGGCGACGTGGTCTTGGTCGGCGGCAACGCGAATCTCAAAGGCTTGCCCGAATACATCGCGGGCCGCGTGCAATCCAAGGTCGAGCGCGGCGAGGTGTGGCGACATGTCGCCAATTTCGACGAATACATTCCACCCATCGATCGCCGCATATCGCTCCAGTACGCGACGGCGATCGGTCTCGCCCTGCGCGGCGCATAATATGGCAAACGTCCTTCCGCTTGATGCACAACGAGATGTCTGGCGCCTGTATCGCGCGCGCTTTCTCATAGCCATCTCGGTCATGCTGTTTATCGCTTCCGCGCTCATCGCGCTCGCGCTCGCGCCGAGCTATCTTGCGATCTCGCTCGCCGCGCCGGATCAGCCGGCCGCGCAACCGGACGCAAAGGGAGCGCCTGATGATGCGATATCGATCGCGCGCTCACAGATGCTGGTCACGCAGCTCGCTCCGCTCCTCGCCGGCAGCTCCTCGCCCTCAACGATCATCATGCGCGCGCTCGGAGAGCGCCCGAGCGGCGTTGCGATCACACACATCAGCTATAAAGCCGCCGATCAAAGCTCGACGGGCGAGATTCAGCTCGTGGGTACCGCTTCGCGTGAGCGCGTCGCCGCGTATCGCGATGCGCTCACGGCTGACCACACTTTCAACTCCGTCTCGGTGCCGGTCGGCGCGCTCGTCGGCGCCGATGGAGGGCATTTCTCTATAACGATCGACGGAAATTTTTAACCTATGCCGCGCTTCGCCTATCTCTCGTGGGTATCGCTCGCCGCCTCCGTCGCGCTTCTCGGCGCGCTCATCTACGGCGCGCTTTCGATCCAATCGAGCGCGCTCGATCGTGCGAACGAGATCGCGCAATCGGCGCAAGAGAGCGATAAGAGCGCTTACAACGAGCGTCTACACTCGCTCGCCGCAGAAACCAAGGACGAACGCGCGCAGCTCGATACGTTCGCGCACATGGACATCGTCACGCTCGTACAGATGCTCGAAGATGTCGGCAAGAAGACCGGGACGGGAGCCCAGGTGTCCGACGCGTCCGCCGCCGGAAACGGTGTCGCACTCCCCGGCGGGGAGAATTTACAGCCCGTCGTCTTTACGCTGTCCGCAAAAGGATCATTCCAACAGCTCATGCGCGCCGTCTCTCTCTATGAACGCCTCCCGCTCGCCGTGCATATCGATGATCTCGATATCGAACATGATCCTGACACCGATACGGCACCCGCGACCGGATGGCATATGACCGCGCGCATCCGCGTGACATCGGTCACGCAAACATCGCTATGATAGAAAACGGCAACATATGGCAGCGGGCGCGTCGATTTTATGGACTTCGCAACGAGCCGGAGTATGCGCGTCCGTTGGCGGAGATCATTTGGCGGACGCTCCTCGTGATCTCTTTCGGCGCCGTGGTCGGCATTATCGTCTTCGGCGTTTGGGAATTTTGGGTCGTGATCGAAAATCTGAATTCTGCAGGCAATAGCGTCTCGAAGCCGCCGCCGGTGCTCAACCGCGCGAGCCTCGAATCGACGCTCTCCGCCATCCGTGACCGCGAGGCCGCATTCAATGCGCTCGATGCATCGCCGAAAACCTTTGCCGATCCTTCCAAGTAGTGCGCGCTGAGGGATTTGAACCCCCGACCTTCGCTGTGTAAAAGCGTTGCTCTACCCCTGAGCTAAGCGCGCCACAGAGCATTCATACCATGGTCGCAGATAATTTCCTCGCCGACGCCCGGAAATTTCCGCGACCCCGGCTCGCGGTCGCCTCGGCTGACGCGACAACGCTCCGCCTGGCATACGTGTACAAAAACGCGGTTGCGTTTTTGACCGTATGCCCCCGGTAGGAATCGAACCCACATCAAGACCTTAGAAGAGTCCTGCACTATCCATTGTGCTACAGGGGCGATGAGAACATATCAATCGTAGCCGTGCGTGATTCTGCGGTCAAACTCTGTTAGAGTTTTTGCGATGGATCGCATATTTCTCGGGATGCTCGCCTTTATCCCGCTCACGCTCGCGGCGCTCTATAGCGGCTTCTCCGGTACGGTTGTTTTCTTTCTCGCTGCGCTTTCGATCGTGCCGCTCGCGAAATACATCGGCGATTCCACCGAGGAGCTTGCGTCGCGCACGAATCCGGCGATCGGCGGGATCTTGAATGCGACCTTCGGCAACGCCACGGAACTCATCATAGGATTTTTCGCGCTTCAAGCCGGACTCGTGGAGGTCGTGAAAGCATCGATCACGGGCTCCATCATCGGAAATTTGCTGCTCGTTCTCGGTCTTGCGATGTTCATGGGAGGACTCAAGCGCGAACATCAGAAATTCAATCGCGCCGGCGCACTCGCGAGTGCCTCGACGCTCCTGCTCTCGACGATCGCACTCATATTGCCCGCGATCTTCGCGATCGCCGTTCCCGGCAAGGCGGAGCTCATCGAGCCGCTCTCGCTCATCGTTTCGTTCGTGCTGCTCATCATGTACGCAGCGCAGCTCTACTTCATTCTGCATACGCATCGACATCTTTATACCGAGACTGAAATACACGAGCCGAAATGGAGCGTGGCATACAGCATCACCGTTCTTTCGATCTCGACCATGTTCGTCGCGCTGATGAGCGAGGTACTGGTCGGCGCGATCGAGCCGGTCGTCGGCAGCCTGGGCTGGTCGACGCTTTTTATCGGCGTCATATTTATCGCGATCATCGGGAATGCGGCGGAGCATTACTCGGCAGTGACCGTGGCGATGAAAAACCGCATGGATCTTGCGCTCCACATTTCCGTCGGCTCCGCGACGCAGATCGCCCTTTTCGTCGCGCCGGCGCTCGTCCTCGCCTCGATCGTGCTCGGAAAGCCCATGAATTTAATCTTTGAGATCTTCGAACTTGTGTCGATCGTATTCTCTGTTCTCGTGGTCAACTTCGTCGTTGCCGACGGGGAAAGCAACTGGCTTGAGGGGGCGCAACTTTTGGCGGCGTATGTCGTGATCGGCGTTGCCTTTTTCTTCCACCCCTAAGTTGCCTCCGGCTGGGAGCGATGTTATAGTGCCGCGCACGTATGGCAGTGACGCATTCGCCGATCGATATGGCAGCCCGCAAAAACCTCGACATCCGTCCGGGGGACACCGTTCGCGTGCACCAGAAGATCGAGGAAAAAGGCAAATTCCGCATCCAGATCTTCGAAGGCCTCGTGCTCGCACGCAAGCACGGCACGGAGCCGGGCGCGACCATCACCGTCCGTCGCGTCGCCTCGGGCGTCGGCGTCGAGAAGATCTTCCCGCTCTATTCCCCGATGATCGACAAGATCGAGATCGTGAAGCGCTCGCGCGTGCGCCGCGCCAAGCTCTACTTCATCCGCGAGAAGGTCTCACGCGAGGCGCGCCGCCAATTGCGCCGCACTCGCATGATGGTTGCCGCCGAGGCAGATGCGGAAGGGGAGGAAGCCGCGCCTGCAGCGGAAACGCAGGAAACCGAAAAGGAAGCTGTGGCTGCACAGGAGTAATTGCCCGACTTCGTCCTATTGTTTAGAATACGCGCACGCGCAGGTGGCGAAATTGGTAGACGTACTACCTTGAGGTGGTAGCGCCCTCACGGGCATGGGAGTTCGAGTCTCCCCCTGCGCACAAGGCTGGATGGAGTGAGCCCAAGTTGCCGCTTTCTCCAGAGTTTGAAGCAACATTCGAGAGTTCTAAAGTTTTCTCCGAATCGAGGCGCTGTTGAAGGCGCTCGGCCAGTTTCTTTACGGGAGCTTTCAATGTATAAGCCACTTCTCCGTCTTTCAGTAGCAGGTTCGAAAAAATATGCGATAGGAGCAGCCGCACTACTGGTAGGGAGATCGCGCGGCGACATGGCGGGAAATTCCGCCCGCTAAGGCTTGCATACTTATTGAGGTAATCTTTTCCCCGATGGGCCAAGCTCGTGGCGATATCGCGCGATTCTTGCGGTTTATTGTGGTTTCTCGTGGGATCCTGTTGGTTTTGGCTGGTTCCACGGCCGAATACGAATGAGCTGGGGACGCACGCGCAGACGCCCCCAGCTCTTCGAGATTAATCGCGCGCCTGGCAGTCGTGACACAACCTATACCCGCCAGTTCCAGCGCGACGTTCGTGATGCGGAATGTCGCGGCCTGGAGGGCATGCGGTATTGTTGTGGTAGACACGATGCGCAGGTGCCTTCTTGGCCTCGTTGACCGAGTAGAACGCAGCTGTAAGCATGATGAATTCCTTGCTTGCTAACGGGGTACCGCCTGTTATGATGCGGGAAACGAAAAACCGATCGACCAGGATTAAACGAGAGAGGGGCATCAACCATCATCGTTAAATCCTAAGGTTTTCGTTTCGGATACAGTTCAGTACCCGCAAAAGCCGCCCGCAAGGCGGTTTTTGCCGTTACTGAACGTCTGTTTTTTTGCGAAGCATATTACTGATATAAAGACCAAAATTCGCGCTCCTCATCCATAGCGTCGAGTTCCCGTCTTGCGGCGGTGCGGCGAGGAGCGGATGTCTTGTAAAAACCGCCCGCAGTTTTGATGCCGAGATTCGATAGGCGTATTTCGAGCGCTTGGTGCGAAACGCCGAAAAGGTCGCGCAATGCCCTGCCGTATTTTTTCAAATCGAGCCCTGCGCGCAAATCGGGCTTGCATCGCTCGACCGCTTCCTTTACGGCATCTCTAGGCATCAAAAATGCCGACGCATATTGGTCGGCATGTGATTCCAAAATATTGGCCCTGCTCTCGGGCGAGAGCGGGTTCGGGGAACAGAAGCACTTTTCGTGTCCGAGTTTATCGAGAAATGCGTGCAGGGATACGTGGCCCGCTTCATGTGCGAGGCTGTAAGAAACCTGACCCTCGTTGGCGCGAGCACTGGTGTTAAGAAACACGGCTCGCAACTCGGGCGAGAACGCGGCGAGCGCGATCTCTCCGTCGGCATCGCGCACATTGTCCATATACCGTACCTCGACGTTCCATAGCTTGTTCAGCACCTCGTCAACGTAAATCGGGAACGGAGTGACCCGCGAAGATTTACGTCGGTAGTTGAGGAGGTCTTGCCATGCCTGCTCTTCAATCATTGCGGCGGAATAATACGGGGTGAAATCGCTCATATTATTTTTGGGGGCGTTTAGATTTGCGAAAGAACGCCCCGACGACCGCGTCTTCGCCCGCGCGCTCGATAATCCTCAAGTGGTGGTCCGAGAGCCTCGCAAGATTGAACATCAGAAGTTGCGCCTGAGCGTCGAGCTTGTAGGCGTTCGCTATCTTTTGCAGACTTTCATCGGTAGGCACATATTGCCCTGCCTCAAGGCGGAAGAGGTGCGCATAATCAATCCCGACTTTCTCCGCGACGCGCCTTAATCCCTCGTCTGGAAAGGCTTTCTCGCGATGCCGTTTGAGCAATTCTCCAAGTTCGTTTTCTTTGTCCATCAGCCGTACCCTATCAGAAGTGCCTGCGCGTTGCAACAACGCACAGGCATTGGCGACAAACTTTCTGTTCTGTCAATAGCCTTGTGTCAGCGAGAATATTTCGGAGAGGGCGACGGTCGAGAACGGGTATTCCTCTAACCAGTTAACAGTTCTAAAGTCGTCCAGGAGCGCGCACTCAATATCTAAAAGGAAACCGGCCCTAAGGGGGGCCGGCGAGTTCCTCGATCGCGTGAATGACGACGGTCGGCAGGTCGTCGAGATACGGCGCGTCGACATATTTTTCGCCGCTTCCGTTACCTGCGAGATCGTCGCAGGTCTCGCGCACGCGGCGCATGGCGCCGCCGCATGCATTGATCGCGTGCATGATCATATTCGAGAGCGGCGTCGCCTTTCCATTGCCAGCGCGCGAGCGCTGCGGGATGCACAGAGGCGTCGGCCGTACTTCTTCTGCCTTGATCCCGGACGCGTGCAGCTCTTCCACGAAGCGATGATCCGCTGCGAGCTTATCGATCACACACCGTGTCGCAACGGAAACCGCTTTCTCTGCCGCCATGAAGCGCTGCTTCGGGGTCATAAGGAGCGGGTTGAGCGGCTCTTCGACGAGCGCGGCATAAGCGGCATCGCCGCACAAAAGGCATGCGAGTAGCAAAGCGGGCATGAGACGCATGTTCGTTCCCTCACTCTCTAGGCATTGATAGTCGCCACCTTTTCACAGTATAAGGGTACGGATCAGCTTTTTGCTATCATTTCACTATGGCCTTCTTTACGGGCAAAGGGGACGGCGGGACATCGAAACTATTCGATTCGGAGCCGGGGAAGCGCGTGTCGAAGTCATCGCCCGTGTTCGAATGCCTGGGACAGCTCGATGAATTGAACGGGCTCGTCGGTTGGTGCAAAGCAGCGAGCGGGGAGAGCGTAATCGACGGGCGTACCATGAAAAGCATCCTGCACGACGTGCAGGACAATCTGTTCACGATCCAGGCGGAGGTCGCCGGCGCGCAGAAATCAGTGCCGCTCTCGACCGTCGAGCATATGGGGGAATTCATCAAGCGCGTCGAGGCGAGTTTGCCGGAGGTGAAATCATTTCTCGTACCGGGCGGCACGGAACTCTCCGCGCGGCTCGACATCGCGCGCGCGGTATCGCGCCGCGCCGAGCGGCGGCTGGTCACTCTGCACGAAAGCGGCGAGCGGGAAGTGAGCCCGTCGAGCCGCGCATATGCCAACCGCCTCTCCTCGCTCCTGTACGCCCTCACGCGCTTCGCCAATCACGAGGCCGGGGTGGAAGAGAAGCCGCCCCAGTATTCCGCATGATCCGTCGGTATCTGCCCAAGAGTGTCGCGGACCTCGTCCATTGGTACGAGCGCTACATCTCGCCGCTCTCGCTCATCGCCGGCTTTATCGCCGACAACCTCATTCTTTTGCGCCGCGTCGATACGTTGCGCAGCAACGTTCTTCTCATCAGCTATCTTTTTGTCGCCGCGCTCGGCATCGTGCTTATTCATATGATCGAGACGGGTAAGCTGCGGCACCGTATCTTCCTCTCTGTCGCGCCGCTCATTCCCGTCGTCATCCAATTCTCCTTCGGCGGACTCTTCAGCGGCTTCGTTTCGCTCTATTCGCGAAGCGTCGGCTTTGCGGGCAGTTGGATCTTCGTACTGCTGGTCGCGGGGCTCTTGATTGGCAACGAGCGCTTCACGCGACTCTACGTACGCCTCCCGTTCCAGATCGGAATCTATTTCACGACGCTGTTCGCATTTCTCATTTTCTTCCTGCCTGTTGTGATGCACCGGATCGGCGATCTGATGTTCCTTTTGAGCGGGATTACCGCGCTCGTACTCGTCGCGCTCCTTATGTATGTGCTGCACCTCGTCGTACCCGAAGCGGAACGGGAGGGGCGTATGCGCGCGGCACGCGCTGTTGCGATCGTGTACGCGCTTTTCAACGTGCTCTATTTTACGCATGCGATACCGCCGCTTCCCCTCGCGCTCAAAGACGCGGGCGTCTATCACTCGGTGACGCGCGAGGGGACGGATTACCTTTTGAGCGGTGAGCCGACGTCGTGGCTGGAATCGCTCCTCACGTACGCGCGGGTCTTCCACCGTGCGCCGGGGGAGAGTGTGTATGTTTACACGGCGATCTTCGCGCCGACGGGGCTTTCGACGACGATCATTCACCAATGGCAGCATTATGACGAGAGCGCAAAAACGTGGCTCACCGAGGGCGTCGTGAGCTTTCCGGTCGCTGGTGGCCGCGAGGGAGGTTACCGCGGCTACTCGCAAAAAACGACCGTCGAGCCCGGCAAATGGCGGGTCAACGTGCTGACGAGCACGGGGGACATCATCGGGCGCGTCTCGTTCACTGTGAGCGACGCGACGACGACCCCCGTATTGACCGAATTCACCCGCTAAATACACGCCGCAAAGCGGCTTGACTGCGGGCACGGCGGGTACACAATAGAGCCATACGGGTCGAAAATCATGAAGTTTTACCATTAGTAGCATCTAAAAAAATAAACATTATGGCTAAGAAATTGGCATGGGCGTTCGGTATCATCTTGACCGTCGTCGGCATTCTCGGATTCATTCCGGGCGTGACCTCAGCTGACGGGCTCCTCCTTGGTATCTTCCAGGTGGACGCGATTCACAACATTATCCATCTCGCGACCGGCATCGTCGCGATCCTGGTCGCGCTCGGCTCGGGTGCGTATGTGAATCTCTACTTCAAGATCTTCGGTATCGTCTACGCGCTCGTCGCGATCGTCGGATTCGTACAGGGCTCAACGGTCCTCGGCCTCATCGGGGTCAACATGGCGGACAACGTCCTCCACGTCCTGATCGCGGTCATCGCGCTCTGGGCGGGCTTCTGGATGAAGGAGTCATCGGGCAGCATGGCGATGAACTCGCCGGCCGGCGCGATGTAATCTCGCAGCAGCGAAAACTCACGCGCCGCCCCGAAAGGGGCGGCGCTGTCGTTTACGGCTTTTGTGCTATAAATCTAGTGTTTGATGGCGATCGTGGTGTAACGGTTAACACTAGGGTTTGTGGAGCCCTCGATTCGGGTTCGATTCCCGGCGATCGCCCCCGCGGCAATGCTAGACTTTGGTCTAACGCACAGCGCTATGCGCATCGATTTTTTCGAGGAAACTCCTACGCCGAATAATCTGGCGAAAACCGCTTCGCTCGGCTTTCCGTCGACGATATATCTCGCGTCCCGTTCGCTCAATGAATTTCAGGCGCTCTCCGCATCGGTCCGTGGTGCGACTCCCGCGTATTGGGCGATCTTTTCGAGATCGTACTGGATCTCGCCCTTCTCCTTTACCGACGAGCTTGAGCGGTTGCTTATCGAACTGCAGTCGTACGCCGGCGCTCCGTTGCAGGTACTCATTGATCTCGAGCTTCCGATACTCACGCCGCGCCTGTTTCTCCGTAATCTTTTTCGTTTCCATAAGAACAAGCAACTGACCGCGCGCATCCTCGCGCTCCATGGTACGCGCGGTCTCACGATCGCGACGGCGGAATATCCGGCGATCGGCGTTTTTTCCGAGTCGATCAAGCGCGCCCTTGGGATCGCTTACGCGGGTTCCCACGCGCGAATACCTAGGTACTATACGAGTATGATCCGCTCGTATACCGGGTCGCTACAGGATTTCGTATTGCGAAAAATGCGCGACCGCATTCGTGCTCGTAACGAGGCGGGGGAAGCGATCTCGGTCGGTCTCGGCGCGACCGCCGAGGGCCACATCGGACACGAGCAGATACTGACGGCGGCCGAGCTTGAAAACGATCTTACAGACTTGCAAAAAATCGGCGTCGGCGCCGTCACGATCTTCCGGCTCGGCGGCATGACGGAAGAACATCTCGACGTCGTCGCGCGCTTCGCTCATGCCTGAGATCACACTTATCATCCCGGCGTACAACGAGGCGGAGCACATCGGCCCGTGTATTGAATCCGTGCAGAAAAACGCACCGGGATTTTTTAAGGAAATAATTGTCGTTGACAACGCATCAACCGACGGCACGGGAGACATCGCGGCAAAATTTCCTGTGAGGGTCGTGCGCGAAAATGAAAAAGGGCTCACCCACGCGCGCCAAAAAGGATATGAGAGCGCATCGACCGACCTCATTGCCTACATCGATGCCGACTGCCGCATGGCCGATGGCTGGTCGTACGTCGTGCGGGAACATTTCCGTGCGTATCCGGAGACGGTCGCGCTCACGGGCCCGGTCCAGTATTTCGACGGCCCGGTCTACCTGCGCGTTCTCGTAGAATTCGTGGAATGGATCGTGCTGCCGATCACGTATTGGATGACGGGATTTCTCTTGATCGGCGGAAATTTCGTGGCCCAAAAAAGTGCTATCAAGGCGGCGGGGGAGTTCGATAAATCGATCAAATTCTACGGCGAAGATGCGGACATCGGCCGACGCCTCTCAAAGGTCGGGTCCGTATATCTGCGTATGCATATGGTGATCTATACGTCGATGCGGCGTTTCCAGCACGACGGACTGGTCCGTACCTCCGGCAACTACACGCTCAATTTCCTCTCACATATCTTTCTTGGCCGGTCCGTCACGCACGAATATACCGACCGGCGTCATTGATTTTGCTTCGCGGCGGCCCGCTCTTCGCGCTCCTTTTCTCGCTTGGCGTCAAGCAGGCCAAAAATATAGGTGATGGCTCGCGCAGAATAGTGCGGCCCATGCGCGCCCTGCGTCGCCATGAATCCGTCCAACGAATCTTTCGGCAGACGCCGCGCCATACGTTCCGTCGGGAATACTTTGTCTTCAACGCCCGAGATAACCGCGACCTTTACCCCTGCGGCCCGCACGAATGCCACCATATCGTCAATGCGCATGTGAGAAAGTGCCCAAAGGTCTTCAATCGTCGCGACTAAGTGCTTTTTAGCCGTTTCCTCGTCCGCTTCCCAAGTCGATGCGATGTGCTTGAACATTTCCATCTCTTCCTGCCGTAAGGCTTCATCCGAAGAGTATGCGGGAAGCCGGGCTGCAGCATTATCGCTCTCTGATTGTGCCGAAAAACGCTGCATGAGACCGCCGGATTCCTTGTTCTGGAGTCCGGCGAGTGTTATGAGAGAATCATCGCCGATGAGTCCCGCGGGAGCGGAAAGTATGATGCTGTTAAATTTTTCAGGGTGGAGATATGCCGCCAGCATCGTATTGAGCGCTCCCTCGGAAAAGGCAAAGCAATCGACAGGTTTCTCCGGACTCTTTGCATCTATTAAATCCAGCAAGTTCGATGCCTTTCGAAGTTCCGTGAGCGGGAATTTGGCGCGACTTTCTTTAGAATCAGCGCTTTCTCTCAGCGAACGTCCGGCGTGCGGGTGATTGAGCGACATGACACGCCGTCCGTCTTTCGCCAGCATTTCGAGAACGGGAGCATTTGTGTGTATCGATGCGTTGAAACCCGGGGCGACTAATATGTCAGGCTTATCTGACGGTTGTTCCGGCTGAATATCAATAATATCGGTAGCATTACCGTCGAATTCCATCCGAGAGCCGAAGCGTTTTTCGAGTGCCGTCGGAACGCGCGCGGCCTCCAACTTCTCCTGCATGTCGCTCACTGTAACATCCGGGAGCAGCGCGGCCGCCCCAATAGCCGCCGCACCTTTAAGAAAGTTGCGCCGGTCCATTTTGCCCTCCATGCTCATATCAGCGTACTGGCGTCCATTCTTTCGTGAGTGCTTTATTGAAGAGCGTCACCCAGATCACATTGATCATCCAGATCGAGAGGAGTTTCGGCCAGCCATAGGCATGTTCACGGCGGCCGGAGTAATAGATGAATTGTGACTTGTCGAAAACGACCTCGCCCATCCTATTGAGTCGGATATAAAAATCGCCGTCCTCACGCGTCACGAGATCCTCGCGGAAACCCATGAGCGCTTCGAATGCCGAGCGACGCACCATGACGAATTTTCCTGATCCGCCTTTCGAGAGAGCGAGCGTCCAGTTGACGATCGTGCAGACGACGCGGTCCGAAAAAGTCGCTTTCTTCGGATCGATCCACTGCGGAACCGCATAGCCGAGTACCGCCGGATCTTCGAAATGCTTCAGCGCTGCGGTGAGGAAGGATTCGGTATCGGGGAGGACGACCGATGAGTCGATAAAAAGCAAAACCTCGCCTTTCGCTTGCTTTGCGCCGGCGTTTCGTTGGTGCGAGGGAGTTTTGCGCTCAGCGGAGAGCACGATCTGCGCGCCCGCAGCCCTTGCGATCTCGACGGTGCGGTCGGCGGACCCCCCGTCGGAGACGATCACTTCATGCGGGATCGAGAGGCGCGTGAACTGCCGCACCGTGTCTTCGATATAGTTTTCTTCCTGCAACGTCGGGATGACGACGGATATCATAGCGTGCGTTCGAAACGTGATCGGATATATCTGCTGAATCCGATAAAGAGCAGGAAAACGAAGAATATGGCGGCGACGGCCGTCACCTTGCCGTAAATATTATTCGCCTGCGTATAGAACGTCCCCAAAAAGAACCCGATCCCCATCAGTATACCCGTCCAAACGAGCTGGCCGACCGCATTGAGCGCGATAAAGAGCGGGAAGGGGACGCGCGTCATCCCGGCGGTGAAAAGCGTCGCGAGCGCGAGCCCGAAGCCTGCCGTCACTTTCGAAATGAGAAGGATATAGACGCGATAACGATGGAAGATGCGCTTCACCGCATCGATATGTGTCTCCGTAATTGAGAAATAGGAGCCGAAACGTCCGACGAACCGCTCACCATAGTGGTAGCCGAGCCAGTACCAAAAAGCGTCCCCGACCAGATCGCCGAGCGCGAGGCAGATATAGGCCGGCCAGAAACTGATGTAGCCAAGATGTGCGCCGAGGCCGCAGAGCATCATAAGGATCGGGCCCTCAATCGCCGCGAGGGGGATCAAGATCGGGTACTTGAAGCGCTGCAGGATCGCGACAAGTCCGACGATGGTCGTGGCATCCATTCAGATAGTATACTCGCCCTATATGGGAAAGCGCCTCATCGCCCGGTATCGCGCGGCATTTTCCGACCTCGATTTCGTGGGCTGGACGCTTATTTCCATAGCGGCATTCGTGGCATCGCTCGTCGTTAATTTCTGGGCGATCCGGCAGGCGACCGAGCGCGCGAGCAATTCTGTGACCGATGCGATCCTTTCCAATGTCCCGATCTTTCAGGTCGACGACTTTTTCGTCTACGGCACGGCTTTCGTGATCCTCGTCTCGCTCTTTCTCGTGCTCACGCGGCCGAAGCGAATTCCGTTCGCGCTCCTCTCGGTCGCGCTCTTTATCGTCATCCGCTCGGCCTTCACGCTGCTCACGCACCTGGGCCCCCCGGAGATCGAGTATCCGACGGATTTCGGCAAGACGATCGCGAGCGCATTTTTCGGTGCGGATCAATTCTTCTCGGCGCACACCGGCATGCCGTTTTTGGGCGCGCTCGGTTTCTGGCATAAGCCGCTGTTGCGCTATTTCTTCCTGGCGGCGTCCGTCTATTTTGCGACCGTTGTGCTCTTAGGGCATATCCATTATTCGATCGACGTCGCCTCCGCATTTTTCATCACGTATGGCATCTACCAAATCGCATGCGTGATCTTCGCGCGACACCGCCGATTGTTCCTCGAGGCGGAGTGCGATTGATATGCGGCGCTGGCGGGAAGCCGGAATCGACGAGGCATTCTACGTATCGATCCTCCTCAAGGGCGCGAATGCCGCGCTCGAGATCATCTTAAGCGCAGTTCTTTTTTTCACGGCGCAGCATGGTGATCTCATTCTCGCGCTGGTACAGAACGAGCTCATTGAGGACCCGGATGATTTCTTCGCGCGCCACATCAATGCGTTCGCGCCGTATCTCGATCCGCACGTGCAGCTATATGGAAGCCTCTATCTCTTCTCGCACGGCATTGTGAAAGGGTTTCTCGTATGGAATCTGCTGCGCGGCAAGCGCTGGGCATATCCCGCGGCGCTCATTGTTTTCGCGCTCTTTGCGCTCTATCAGATCGTAAAACTCTGGGAGCGGTATTCGACCGCGCTCCTTTTGCTCACACTCTTCGATCTCGTCGTTATGTGGCTCATCTACTACGAGTACCGGCACCACATACGGAGCCGTGCAGTCTGATACACTTTCTCTATGGATGATGAATTGCGCCGACGGCTCGAAACGCTCGAGCAAAAGGTAGATGCGACATACAAGGCCGCGGAGAAAGTGCGCAAGTATCTCTTTTGGACGGGAGTCGTCACGATCGCGCTCATCGTCTTGCCGGCGGTCGGGCTCGTCTTCGTGATCCCGTCGTTCGTCGCACAGTACGGCAACATCGACAATCTCGATATGAATTCGCTCACGCAATAGCGTGCTACGATTTATATATATGGAACAACAATCGGTACGTGACATTATCACTGCGACGCACTGGCCGCGCACCTTCGGCAGCGCCGCGCTCGCGATGCTCGCGCTTTTTCTCCTGCTTGCATCACTCGGCGAGCTCAAGGGTTACCGTTACATCGGCTCGGGTGTGACCGCGACCAACACCATCACCGTCTCGGGTGAGGGGATCGTCTATGCGGTGCCGGATACCGGCGAGTTCTCGTTCAGCGTCATGCAGACCGGCAAAGACGTGACGACGGCACAGACGCAAGTCAATACTAAAGCGAACGATATTATCGACTACCTCAAACAGGCGGGTATCGACGAGAAGGACATCCAGACCACCGATTACAGCGTAAATCCGCACTACGAATGGAGCGCAACGACTTGCCCCGCAGGAGGGTATTGTCCGGGCAAACAGACGATTACCGGCTACGACGTCTCGGAAACGCTTACCGTCAAAGTACGCGACACCAAAAAAGCGGGCGACCTTCTTTCGGGCGTTGGCTCACGCGGTGCGACCAATGTCTCCGGTCTCAATTTCACGGTCGCGAATCAGGATCTCATCGAGGCGCAGGCGCGCGATAAGGCGATCCAGGCGGCAAAAGACAAGGCGAACACGCTCGCTCGCTCGCTGGGCGTCTCCATCGTACGCGTCGTCGGCTTCGACGAAGGCGGCAATAATCGCATCTATTACGCGAAGTCTGCAGATGTCTCGCTCCAGGCAAGCGGCGCAGCACCGGCTCCGGCCCCGGAAATCGCGGTCGGACAGAACAAAGTGGTCTCGGACGTGACAGTCACCTACGAAATACGGTAAGATAGGCGCTCGTATGATCTCAAAAGCGCACAAAGCGCGCGCGGAACACGCAGCGCAGCTATTCGGACTTGTCTCAAGCGCGACGCGCGTTCGCATCTTGACGACGCTCATGAAGAAAAAGGAATTATCGGTGCAGGACATCGCAAAGAACTTGAACATGACGCATTCCGCGGTCAGTCATCAGCTGGGTCTTTTAAGCGAGGCGAACATCGTCTCGTCGAAGAAGCTCGGGCGCCTCATGTGCTATCGCATTGCCTCCGGAAAAGAGGCAAAAGCGCTCATCAAATTCCTCTCAAGCCTCTCCTAGAGAGGCTTGACGGAGGGCTCCCAGGCGGTACAATGCCCTCATTGAAACGCCGGAAGGCGTTTTTAAAATGGCAGCTTAAATATCAAGAATATGGCTGGATTCGGGCAATATTTGAAAGAAACGCGTGGTGAACTCCGGCATGTCGCCTGGCCGACCCGCACGCAGACGATCGTTTATACGATTCTCGTCGCGGCCATTTCTGTCGGCGTCGCGCTCTACCTGGGCCTTTTCGATTACGTATTCACGAGCGCGCTCTCAAAGACGCTCGGCGTCCTTCCGAGCGCTCCGACGCAGACACAGACGCAGGCAACGACGACCGCACCGCAGAACGGCAGCTCAACGCCGGTTAACTTCAAGATCTAATATGGCGAAACAGACGTACGGACAGGAAAGGCAGTGGTATGCGGTGCACACCTATTCAGGTTATGAGGACGCGGTCGCGCGCAATCTGAAGCAGCGCATCGAGTCTTTCGGCATGGGCGAGCAGATCTTTAACGTCGTCGTGCCGACCGAGAAGAAGATCAAGATCAAGAACGGGCGCCGCACCGAGACGAAAGAAAAGATATTTCCGGGCTACGTGCTCGTCGATATGATCGCGACCGACGATGCGTGGTCGGTCGTGCGCAACACGCCGCAGGTGACCGGTTTCGTCGGCACGGCGAATCAGGCCGTCCCGCTCTCTCCCGAGGAAGTCGAAAAGATCCTCCGCCGCTCGGAAGGGGACACGGTGCGCCACGCGATCGATCTCGCGCCCGGCGATGCGGTTATTATCATCGACGGCCCGTTTAAGGATCTCGAAGGCAAGGTGGGAGAGATTGACGAAGAGCGCGGAAAGGTTAAAGTCTTAGTTCCGATGTTCGGACGCGAAACGCCGGTCGAGCTCGAAGCCGATCAGGTGCAGCGCGTATAAAATTCCTATGGCAAAAGAAATCACAAAAATGATCAAGCTCCAGATCGCGGCGGGCGCCGCGACGCCCGCGCCGCCGGTCGGCACGGCGCTCGGCCCGGCGGGCGTGAATATCGGCGAATTCGTCAATCAATTCAACCAGCAGACGCGCCCGATGATGGGTCAGATCGTTCCGGTCGTCCTCACCGTCTACAAGGACCGCACGTTCTCCTTCATCGTCAAAAAGCCGCCGGCCTCGCGCCTGATTTTGAAAGCGCTCAATCTCGAGAAGGGCTCGCATAAGCCGCAGAATAAAGTCGGCAAGCTCTCGAAGCAGCAGCTCGAAGACATCGCGAAAGAGAAGATGGAAGATCTGAACGCCTCCGATCTCGAACAGGCGAAGAAGATCATCGCGGGCACCGCGCGCAGTATGGGTATCGATGCGGCGTAATCCTCTCATCGTCCTCGAAGGCATCGACGGCGCCGGCAAGGCGACGCAAGTAAAGCTACTTTCCGCGCGGCTCAAAAAAGAAGGCCGCGCGGCGAGTGTTTTTAGCTTCCCCCGCTACGGCACACCGGTCGGCAATATTATTCGCGAGAGCCTGCAAGGAAAGCACGGTGATTTTCGAAATCTCGACGCATACCTTACGTCGATACCGTACGCGCTCGATCGCGCGGTCGCGCTCCCGCAGCTGCAGCAAGCGCTCAAGAAGGGTCCCGTCATTTGCGATCGCTACACGACGAGCGCGCTCGCGTTCGGCGCCGCCAAATGCAAACCGAGCGAGCGAGCGAAGTTCCAGAAATTTTTCGAAGATCTCGAATACAAACAGCTCGGCGTGCCGAAGCCAGATCTCGTCCTCTATCTCTCGCTGCCGACGACAGCCGCGCAGCGGCTTTTAAGCAAAGAGGGGAAGAAAAAAGATCAGAACGAGCGCGACCGCGCGTTTCAAAAAGAGGTGGCGCGGCTCTATGAGCAGCTTGCCAAACGTCCCGGCTGGAAACGTGTTCCCTGCGTCGAAAAGGGGCGACTGCTTTCACCGCGCGAGATCCATGAGCGCATCTGGCGCGAAGTGTCGAAAAAACTGCGCTAGGCGGTACAATCCCTGTATGAAAGCGACGATCGCTGAGGCTTTGCGCCGCGCTCTTGAGCGTGTCGGCGTTTCCGATGCGGTCGTCGAACTGGAGCATCCTGCCGAGCTCAAGAACGGCGATTATGCAACCGGCACGGCGCTTCGCTATGCGAAAGCTGCCGGCACGAATCCCCGCGCGCTCGCCGAGAAGCTCGTTGCCGAAGTGGGCCCGATCGAAGGCGTCGAAAAAGTTGAGATAGCGGGACCGGGGTTCATCAATTTCTTTTTGGCCAAGGCTGCGTTCGCGAAAGCGATCGACCGCGCGCGTGAGAGCGAAGCATGGGGAAAGAACGCATCGCTAGACGGCAAGAAGGTCATGGTCGAGTACACCGACCCGAATCCCTTCAAGGAATTCCACATCGGACATTTAATGTCGAACGCGATCGGTGAATCCGTAGCCCGCCTTATTGAAATGAGTGGCGCGCGCGTCGTGCGCGCCAACTGGCAAGGGGACGTAGGACAGCACGTCGCCAAAGCGATCTGGGGCAAAATGCAGCAACCCGAACTCTCGTGGGGCGCGGCGTATACCTACGGATCCGAACACTATGAGGCGCATAAAGAAGCGATCGATACCATCAATAAACAGGTATACGACCATACCGATCCCGCTATCAACGAATTGTACGAACGCGGGCGGCGGGAGTCGCTCGAGCATTTCGAAGCCATCTATAAGATTCTCGGCACGAAGTTCGACTTTTATTTCTTCGAGGGCATCGAAGGCATGGAGGGGCCGAAGATCGTTCGTGAGTTTTTAGAAAAAGGCGTTTTTGCCGAGAGCGATGGCGCTGTTATCTTCCCGGGCGAAAAGTACGGCCTGCACACGCGCGTCTTTCTCACTTCAAAAGGATTACCCACATATGAGGCGAAGGAACTCGGTCTCAATCGCGCGAAATTCGAAAAAGTGCCGGATCTCAATGAATCGATCATCGTGACCGCGAGCGAGCAGAGCGACTATTTCAAAGTCGTTCTTAAGGCAATGGAATTCGTCATGCCGAAGGTCGCGGAGAAAACGACGCACGTCGCACACGGCATGATGCGCTTTGCGGAAGGGAAGATGTCGTCGCGCAAGGGAAATGTGATCACCGGCGAATCGCTTATCGAAGATCTCACCGAAGCGGCGCAGGCGCGGGCGCGCGAAAGCCGCGCCGCCGATCCGGAAGGGCTCGCGCAGAGTATCGCGGTCGCCGCGATCAAATATCAGATTTTGAAACAGGGGGCCGGCAAGGACATCATCTTCGATCGCGAGCGCGCGCTCTCGCTCGAGGGTGATTCGGGGCCGTATTTGCAGTATGCACATGCGCGCGCGGCTGGTGTGATGGAGCGGGCCCGGAGCGAAGGCATTGAAGCGAAGCTCGACCCGAACGCAGAGGCGACCGATCTCGTGCGCACCTTGCATCGCTTCCCGGATGCTCTCGCGTATGCGGCGGAAAAGCTCGAGCCGCACCTTTTGGTCAATCATTTGATCGAACTCGCCTCCGCTTTCAACTCCTGGTACGCACAGGTGCATATTTTGGACGGTTCGAGCGAGGCGCCACATAAGCTGGCGATCGTCGATGCGGTACGCGCGACCCTGGAAAAGGGTCTCTGGACGCTCGGCATTCCCGCGCCGCAGCAGATGTAAGTATGATGGTACTTTCCGACTTTTCGCGCACACTTTTTTATCCAAAGGACCCGAATTACACCGGCGGGTTAAACGCGCTACATAAGAAATTGCATGCCGAGTACGGAGGTGAGTACGAGATATTGAATTATTTCGAATTCAACACTGAACTTCTCAATTTTTACCGCTCTCTTAAAGGAATATATCCTGTAAGTATTTTTACAACGGACATAATCCAGAATCATCCCCATGTTCGACCTGTTCTCGAAGAAACGTTTGACCATATTTTCTCAGCAAATGAACTTGGGGTAGATAAAAAAACAGCTAACGCCTATATCCTCGTTTCAGAAAAGATAGGCGCTGCACCACCAGATATAGTTTATATTGACGACCAAGATGATAATCTCTCAGCAGCAACGGATGCGGGCATGAAGGCGATACATTTTGATGGAGATAATAAAAAACTCATCGGTCAGATTCGCGCGCTTCTGAGTCGCTAATCGGAAACCTCTTTGTTACGATAAGCAAAAATATGGCTGAAACACCGCAAAAATCGGACGTCGCCAAGCGCGAGGAAACAATTCTCGCCTTTTGGAACGAGAACAAAATTTTCGAAAAATCGGTTGCCCAGGACGCGCCCAACGGTGAGTACGCTTTTTATGATGGGCCACCGTTCGCCACGGGACTGCCGCACTATGGACACATCGTGACGGGACTCATCAAGGATGTGATACCGCGCTACAAGACGATGCGCGGATACAGCGTGCCTCGCGTTTGGGGATGGGACTGTCACGGTCTCCCGATCGAGAACATCGTCGAGAAGCAGCTCGGCTTCAAGCACAAGAAAGACATCAAGAATTTCGGCATCGCAAAATTCAACGAAGCATGCCGCGCGCAGGTGATGACCTACGCGCACGAGTGGGAAAAGATCATCCCGCGCACCGGGCGCTGGGTCGATATGGAGCACGCGTATCGAACGATGGATAAGCCCTACATGGAGAGCGTGTGGTGGGTCTTCAAGACGATCTACGACAAAGGGCTCGTCTACGAGGATTACCGCTCGATGCACATCTGCACGCGCTGCGAGACGACACTTTCCCAGCAGGAGGTGAGTGAGGGCTACAAAGACATCAAAGATATCGCCGTAACAGTACAATTTAAAGTTAAAAATCCGGGGAAACATGGCTTGCCAGAAAATACCTATCTTCTTGCGTGGACCACTACTCCATGGACACTGCCCGGTAACGTTGCTTTAGCAGTCGGTAAGAATATTCAATACGTCCTCGTTAAAGACTTCAAATCGGAAGATAATGAGCGACCAAAAAATATCGTCCTTGCTTTTAATCGGGTACCGAATGTTATACGCGGTACCGGTTCGGGGATGACTTATATAAGTGGCGAAAAACTTGTTGGTATTGAATATGAGCCGCTGTTCGACTATTACGCCAAGGACCAGAATCTGAAGAATCGTGAGAACGGCTGGAAAGTGTATGCGGCTGACTTTGTTACTGCGGAAGATGGTACGGGCATCGCGCAGGAAGCCCCAGCATTCGGCGCCGATGACTGGGAGCTTTTGAAAGAAAATAATCTGCCGTTCGTGCAGCACGTTAATTTCGACGGAACGATGAAGCCGGAGGTGACGGACTTTGCCGGCATGGAAGTAAAGCCGAATGCTGAAGATAAGGTACGTCTTGCCACCGACATCGCCGTTTTGAAATATTTACAGGATCACGGACTGTTTTTTGCGAAAGAGAATATTACGCACTCGTATCCGCATTGTTGGCGTTGCGACACGCCACTCCTTAATTATGCGACCAGTTCCTGGTTCGTTTCGGTCACGAAGCTCAAGGACGAGCTCATGCGCACCGCGCAAAATGTGCATTGGTCGCCTTCGCATATAAAGGAAGGACTGTTCGGAAAATGGCTCGAGGGAGCGCGCGACTGGTCCATCAGCCGCCAGCGATTCTGGGCGAGCGTGATCCCGATGTGGGTCTGCGATTCGTGCAAAAAACAGCGCGTTTTCGGCTCTGTCGCGGAGCTCGAAGAAGCGAGCGGCGTGAAGATCGATGACCTCCACAAGCACATCATCGATGAGGTAACCGTGCCGTGTGAGTGCGGCAATACCATGCACCGCGTACCGGACGTGCTCGACACCTGGTTCGACTCGGGGTCGATGCCGTACGGCCAGGTGCACTACCCGTTCGAGAACAAAGAGCGGTTCGAGAAGACCTTCCCCGCGCAGTTCATTACCGAATACACGGGTCAATTCCGCGCCTGGTTCTACTACTTACACGTGCTTGCCGGCGCGACCTTTGATACGAATGCATTTCAAAATGTGGTCGCGCACGGCATTGTGCTCGCCGAAGACGGCAAGAAAATGTCGAAGCGATTGCAAAACTACCCCGATCCGATGGATGTCATCAGTCGATACGGAGCGGACGCGCTGCGCCTCTACATGCTCTCGTCGCCGCTTTTGAAAGCGGAAAATCTCAACTTCTCGGAAAGCGGCGTCGACGAGACGCTCAAGAAAAATATCGGGCGCCTCAACAACGTGCTCGAGTTCTACAAACTCTACGCCGACGGCACACCGCGCAGCTTCGCGAGCACTCATATTCTGGATCAGTGGATCCTCGCGCGCATCGCCGCGCTCATCGGGGAGACGACCGACGGACTCGAATCGTACGCGCTCGATGATGCGGTGCGGGCGCTCCCGCTTTTTATCGACGATCTCTCGGTCTGGTACCTGCGACGCTCGCGCGATCGCTTCAAAGAGGAAGGACCGGATCAGACGGCTGCGCTGGCTACTTTGCGATACGTGTTGCATACCCTTTCGCGCGTGACCGCGCCTTCGATGCCGTTCTACGCTGAATATTTATTCCAGGCGGTGCGCGAATCAGAGGACGAGGAGAGCGTACATCTCTCGCGGTGGCCCGAAATCCCGGCGCTTGCTGCCGACGCGACCGATATCTTGACGCGCATGTTCGCGGTGCGCGCCGTGGTGTCGCAGGCCCTGAAAGAGCGGGAAACGGCCGGCATCAACGTGCGCCAACCGTTGCCTCGCCTCACGCTCGGCATGCAGGACGCGCTCTCTGAAAACGTCTCTCGTATCGCGGAATACGTCGAACTCATCAAAGACGAGGTCAATGTGAAAGAGGTCGCGTTCACGCCGACACCGGGCCTCTCGCTCGACACATCCATCACACCGGAATTGAAAGAAGAAGGTTTCGTTCGTAAGACGGTCCGCGAGATCCAGGCATATCGTAAGGCGCAGAATCTGAAGCCGGGCGAGCCGGCCACCTATCGTGCTTCATTCTCCGCGGAGGATCGCGCCATCCTTGAGAAGCACGCGGCCCAGATTCTGAAGACGACGAATACCGAGATACAATTCGATTGATGTATCAGAAATATACGACCGAAGCGCTCGTCTTGGGCGCAAAGGAAAGCGGGGAAGCGGACCGAACACTCCTTTTCTACACGCGCGATTTCGGACTCCTGCGCGCCCGCGGAAGCGCGGTACGCGCGGAAAACTCAAAAATGCGCTATGCGGTCCAGATCTACACGCGCTCGTTCGTTTCGCTCGTCAAAGGGCGCCGCGGCTGGCGCGCGGCGGGAGCGAATGCGGTACATATAGCGGGCCGCGATCCGCTCGGCGTTTCCGCGTTCGCACGCATCGCTGAACTTACGGTCCGGCTCGTGCACGGGGAGGAGCAGAACGAATATCTCTTTGCGGCGCTTGCCGAGGCGCACGACGCGCTCATGCGCGACCATGTCGAATCGTTCGCGACGATCGAGATTGTCTGCGTCGCACGCGTACTCTACGCGCTCGGGTATCTTTCGGCGGAGGCCCTCGAGACCGCGCTCTTCACTCACACCGCCTACGCCGGCGAGCACCTCACGGAAGCGGAAGCGATGCGCGAGAAACTGCTCGCCTCGATCAACCGCGCGATCGCGCAGACGCAGCTCTAATATTGCAAGGCCCCGTCCTTAGCGGTACGCTCATGGCAATGCCGGACGTCGAAACACTCGCGGAGCTCACTGACCTTACGATCCCCCTATACGCCTCGATCGCACTCGGGAAGCTGCGCGCGAAAACCGGAGAATTTTTTACGATCGTCGCGGGGCTCACCGAAGACCTTGCCGCACAGCTCAAGGCGCGCGCGCTCGACCAGTCGGACACGGAATTGCAATCGAAGACCTCCGACCACGAGCGATTCGGTCTGAATTCATACGAAGAGTGGTACTCGCAGGGGCGAGTGCCGTTCGCGCTCGTCGACGGAGCGCAGCAGCTTGCCGCGCTCATCTGGTTCGGCCCAAAGCCGGTCCCGACCGATAGCGAACAGACGATCACCGATATCTCGGGCGATTGGGACACGACCGCACTTCGCTCGTACATACCGCATCGCGGCAAGGGCCTCATGCGGCCCTTTTTCAATTTCGCGTGGAACGCGTATCACCGCCTCGCTCCCGAGCGGCGCCTCTGGATGCAGACCAATCAGGACAATGTGCAGGTCCTCGCGCTCACCGAAAAGCTCGGCTTCGTCAATTACGGTCGACGCGCGGAAAACGGACGCATATTGCTCGTAAAGAGCTGATATGGCGCGGGTTAAATTGAGCGAATATAAGGCGAAACGCCTCATTCTCGGCGATGCCTACCAGGGCATCGCGCTTTCTTCAAAAGACGCGTTGCCGAAAGGGCAGTGGGTTGTGAAAGTCGATCAGGGGGTGAAAAAGCGCTTCAAGCAGGGGCTCATCGCGATCGATGTGGATGGCGAGACTGCCGCTGCACGGATGAAAGAGTGGGAAGCGAGAGGATTTAACCGATTTTTGGGCGAGCCGTACTTTTCGCATGAAGCTTCGGAAGAGCAGTACCTCTCACTGGAGCGCGTTCGCGAGGGACTGCGCCTACTGCACGCCGCAGAGGGTGGCGTCGATATCGAGGCGCATCCTGAAAAGGTCGCTCAACATACGATTACGAGTCCTGCCGATATAGAGGAAACCGCGCGTACGACCGGCCTTCCCGGCGAATTTCTTCGAATGCTTTACGATGCGTTCGAGAAAAATCAGTTCGCTTTTCTCGAAATCAACCCGCTTGTTGTGAAAGACGGATCGGCGTATCTGCTCGATGCCGCGCTGCTTGTCGACAGTGCCGGCGAATTTTTCGTGCGCGGCACGTGGAGCGCGGCGAATGTGGTGAAAACACGCGCAAAACATCCGGCAGAGGAACGCATCGAGGCGCTCGCGGCGACGACTCCGGCCTCGCTCAAGCTCTCGGTGCTCAACCCCGACGGCGCGCTCTTTTTTCTCCTCTCAGGTGGTGGGGGATCGATCGTGATCGCAGATGAGGCGGCGCTCGAAGGCATGAGCGACCGCGTCGGCAATTACGGCGAGTACAGCGGCGGGCCGTCGCGCGAGGAGACGTATTTATACGCGCGCGAGATCGTGCAGCTCCTCCTCGACTCGAAGGCCCCGAAAAAAGCGCTTGTTATCGCCGGCGGCGTCGCAAATTTCACCGACGTGAAAAAAACGTTTGCCGGAATTATCGATGCGCTCACCGAGGGCGCACAGGAATTACGCGATGCGGACATTAAAGTGTTTGTTCGGCGCGGCGGACCCAATGAGGCTGCAGGACTTTCGCTCATGAGCGAATTTTTGCAGAAGGAAA
>JAFAPB010000080.1 GCA_019247335.1 Candidatus Kaiserbacteria bacterium | reverse complement strand
TCCTCGCGGCGCATAAAAACAGCCTTCGATCGAACACCGCCCCGGCGACTCTCCGGGGCCGTTTTCTTTATGAGCGGCGCTTTCCGTGGAAGGCGCGATGCACTTCGCGCAGATGTTTGTCGGTAACGTGCGTATAGACTTGGGTCGTCGCGATGTTCGCGTGACCCAAGAGCGCCTGCACGCTGCGCAGATCCGCGCCGTTTTCCAAAAGATCGGTCGCGAAGGAGTGGCGTATCACGTGCGGCGTGACCTTGCGCGTGATGCCGGCTTTCGTCGCATAGTGCTTTATCATGCGCTCCACCGACCGCGGCGTTATGCGCGGCAGATCCTTGGTCTTCGGCGCGCCTTTGCCGTAGCTCACGAAGAGCGCCTCCGACATATCACCCCGGCGCTTCAGATATTCCGCGACCGCTTTTTTGGCGGAGGGAGAGAGAAAGACGACGCGCACTTTGTCACCTTTACCACGCACCGAAAATTCATCGCGTGAGAGATCAAGATCCTGATCCAGCGAGCAGAGTTCTGATACGCGAAGTCCGGTCGAGAAGAACAACTCCATGATCGCGCGATCACGCAGCGCCTGCAGGGTATCACCCGAGGGCCCTTTCATAAGGCGATTGAGTTCGTCGGCGGAAATCAGATCGAGATCGCGTCCGCCTGTTTTCGCCAATTCGATTCGTTCAGGATTGAGCGACTCGATCTCGCGCTTGCGGAGGAATTTGAGAAAAGCGCGCAGTGCGATCAGGTGATAATTCTGCGTATTCTTTTTCATCGTCCCCGAAATCCCTTCGGAGCGATTTAGCGAGATGCGATATTCGCGGACCATCTGTTCGGTTATCTGGGACGGTTTTGAGACTTTTGCAAATTGAAGAAAACGGTTGAGGTAGCGATCGTAATTCTCGACCGTTTTCACCCCACGCCCCTTTTCGATCTCTAAATATTCTAGAAACTGAGATTTGAGTTCTCTGAGATCAGCTGCCATCGTTCTATTTTAGCAACATATTGTGCGACGCATTCCGCTTTTGACACCGGTCTAACGCTATGGGTGAATGGCCAAAGTTGCGCACATGGGCGCAACGGAAACAGGGGAACGTCATGCTCAAGGGTTCTGAACGCGAAGACCATGCGCGCTGCTACAACGCGCATACTGCATTCCAAATCCTCGCCGCGATCGCCTACGTCGCGATGAGCTCACTGCATGTTGAGAGCGAGACTTTCTTGCGCAATATGCTGATCGTCGGGATCATATTCGCGGTCTGCGGCATCATCGTCATCTTCCGCCGAAGATTCACCGACGGCGTCATCGTGATCGCGAGCGGCACATCGTGCGTGGCCGCGACATTGGTGAGTGTCTCTTCGGGCGAGACCAACGGCGTCGTCTGGGCAATCGCGATCATTCTGCCGCTACTCAACGCGATGCTGCTTCACGATGCAGCAGAGGTGGACGAAGACCGCTGGACCGAAGGCCACAGTCCGTGGATCGCACGGCTGATCGTTATCGGGCCGTGGGTCCCGCTCGCTATCGCGCTGGCAGAAACTGCCGGGCTCAAATGGAGTTTCGCGGCGTTCGCCTTCGTGCTACAGCATCTGTTCTACCGGTTCGTCGTGTCGACCTGGAACGAACCGGTGCCAATTCGCTACTAGCGGCGGCGATTTCGGCGGCGCGCGGGATTCCTCGCGCGCCGCGACTATTTTTCATCCTCTAAATATTTCTTTTTCTTGAGCTCGTCCGGCAGGTATGACTCTTTGTCATACATTTTGTATCCCTTGTGGTAGCCGAGTTCTTTCATCAGCTTCGTCGGCGCGTTGCGCACGCGCATCGGGATCGGAAGGTTGCCGTATTTTTTTACGTCATCGAGTGCTTCGAAAACACCCTCGTACGCGCGGCGATCTTTTTTGCAGAGCGCGAGGTACGCGGCGCCGTGCGCGAGATTGATAGTCGCTTCCGGATAGCCGATCTTGTTGACTGCTTCGAAGACGGCGTTAGCGACGACGAGCGCGGTTGGCTGCGCGAGCCCGACATCTTCGCTCGCGAAAACCACCATGCGGCGCGCGATAAATTTCGGATCTTCGCCGGCGTCCACCATGCGGGCCAGGTAATAGAGCGCGGCGTCGGGCTGCCCGGCGCGCATCGATTTTATGAATGCGGAGATGGTGTTGTAGTGCTCTTCGCCTTTTTTGTCATAACGCAAATGTTTCGACTGGATCGCTTCTTTGAGCGTCTCGACCGTGATCTTGCCGTAAAGCCGCTCGGCCGTCTCGAGCGCGGTGATCGCTTGGCGCGCGTCGCCCGAGGCCATTTGCACGAGCCAGTCCTTCGCTTCTTTCGGCATTTTTATTTTCGTGCGCTTCAGAATTTTGTCCATTTCGATCGGCGTATGCTCGTTGAGCACGAACACACGAGCGCGGGAGAGAAGCGGCGAAATGACCTCAAAGCTCGGATTCTCGGTCGTCGCACCGATCAGCGTGATATCGCCACGCTCGACGAACGGCAGAAGAAAATCCTGCTGCGCTTTGTTGAATCGATGGATCTCATCGACGAAAAGAATGACCGGCTTGTTAAACGCGAGCGTCCCGCGCTTCGGTATCACTTTCCGTATATCCTCTTTGCCCGCTTCGACAGCGGAGAGTTCGTGGAACTCCGCATCGAGCGCGTTGGCATAAATACGCGCGAGTGTCGTCTTGCCGCTGCCCGGCGGACCCCAGAGGATAAAGGAGAAGAGTTCTTTCTTTTCGATCGCAACGCGCAAGGGTTTGCCTTTGCCTGTCAGGTGCTCCTGACCGACGAATTCATCGAGTGTTTTGGGACGGATGAGCGAGGCGAGGGGTTCCATGAAGCGATTCTACGCTTCCTGCATGCATCCGCCACAGCGCGCACTTGCGCCGCTTGAAACGCTGCTATAATGGTCCGCATGAATAAAACTGTTATTTGGATCGTAGGCATTCTCGTCGTCCTCGTCGGCGGCTTCCTTATCTATAAATCTATGAGCAATAATTCAGCTGCCAATACGCAGGCGACCACGACGCCGCAGAGCGGCACCGCAAGCACCACACAGGTGCAGGCGCAGGAGGTATCCGTCGGCACCGGCACGCAGGCGCAGCCCGGAGATGAGGTCTCGGTGCTCTACGTCGGTCAGCTCCAGGACGGCACCACCTTTGATTCCTCGGCAGCGCATGGCAATACGCCGTACACCTTCGTACTTGGCTCGACCGCGCAGGGATCTCCCATTCCGGGATTCCAGATCGGCGTCAACGGCATGAAAGAAGGTGGCGAGCGCATCATGGCGATCCCGCCGTCACTTGGGTATGGCGCGAACGAAGTGAAGGACGCGAACGGCAAGGTGGTGATCCCGGCGAATTCCACCATCATCTTCGACGTGAAGCTCGTCAAAGTGGCTGCGACGACGACCAAAAAGTAGACATTTTACGGTTCTATTGTCTTGCGGCGGCGCCTCCAAGCGCCGCCGCTTCGTTTCGGCCGACCTTGCAAAAGCCCAGGAAATATGCTAATATCCTGGCAATGCTCACGAAGCGGAAGAAGGCAAACGAGATCTCGAAAGCAGCCCGTCACGACAATGATACGGGCTCGCCCGAGGTGCAGGTCGCGATTTTGACGCGCCGCATCGAGGAACTTTCGGCGCATCTTTCAAAAAATAACAAGGATAAGCACTCGCGCCGCGGGCTTCTCGGCCTCGTCGCGGATCGCCGCCGCCATTTGAAGTATCTCGAAGAGACCAACAAACGTCTCTACGGCTCGCTCGTCAAAAAGCTCGGGCTCAAAAAGTAGTCCGCCGTTTCGTCAGCTATAATCCTCCGCAGAGGATCGAAATTTTTTATACAGGCCGGTACTGCGGACCGGTAGTAAGATTATTTTTATGGCAATCATTAAACATCCGGAGCAGCGTGTCGGCGTTTTCATCGACACGCAGAATCTCTATCACAGCGCGAAGAATCTCTATCACGCGCGCGTGAATTTCGGCAACGTCTTGAAAGACTCGGTCGCCGGACGACGCTTGATCCGCGCCCGCGCGTACGTCGTGACGACGGAGACACAGGAAGAGAAGAGCTTTTTCGAAGCGCTCGCGAAGATCGGCATCGAAACGCGCACAAAAGACCTCCAGGTCTTCTTCGGCGGCGCCAAAAAGGCCGACTGGGACGTCGGCATGGCAGTCGATGCGATCACCATGTCGCCGAAGCTTGACACCGTCATCCTTTTCACGGGCGACGGCGACTTCGTCCCGCTCGTCGAATACCTCAAGGTCCACGGCGGCTGCCAGGTAGAAGTGGCCTCTTTCGGCCGCTCCACTTCCGGGCGCCTCAAGGAAGCGGCTGATCATTTTCTCGATCTCGACAGTGAGCCCAAGCGTTACCTCCTCAACTATCGCGGCGGCGGTATCCGCCGCGGTCGTATGGCCTCGCCCGAAGATACGTCGGACAAAGACGTCCAGAACGAAATAAAGGAGATCGGCAAGATCACTGGGGTTGAATAAAAGAATGCGGCCGACTGAAAAGTCGGCCGCTTCGGTCATAATGCGCGATTTGTCTCGATTTCCGGTGCGCTCGAACTAAGCGGTGGCACATTGAATGTGAAGTGCGAATCGCCGAAATAACTCCAGAGCGCGGCGAATGCGCCCGCGAAGAGGCGCGCGAGCAGATAGTAGAGATCGAAAAAATGCACGCCAACATACGTGATCGTCGTAATAATGATGAGCGAAACGGAAGCGACGAGCGCTGTGTAGCCCATGCGCGTGAGCGCCACGTCTTTGCCGAAGGTCCACTTGCGGTTGATGAGAAACATCGTGACGACCTCGCAGATAAATCCGATCACGACCGAGATGAGATAGAAGACATGGAGAAACTGGGTGAGGATGAAAATGATCGCGAGATCGAGCGCGAAGGTGATCACGTTGACGACGTTGTATCGCACGAATCGGAGGAAGGGTTCGTTGAGATGAGACGGCATTCATATATTCATACCTGATTTATGAAGTTTGTGGTATAGTCCCCGCATTAGAAACTAGCGTGGCGGACGGATAGGCAGAATGAGCGCAAGCTCATGCTGAAATCCGGTCGTCACTAGAGACATGCAAAAGAAGGAATATTCCCTCGATATCGGGGGGCAGAAGATGGTCGCCGAGTTTAATGATTGGGCGGACCAGGCGAACGGTTCGGTACTGCTTCGCTACGGCAACAGCGCGGTTCTCGCGACCGTTGTTATCGGCTCGAAAGAGTCCGACAAAGATTATTTCCCGCTCTCCGTCGAGTACGAGGAGAAATTTTATGCGGCAGGCGCGATCCTCGGGTCGCGTTTCATGCGCCGTGAAGGCCGCCCGTCGGAAGAGGCCGTGCTCTCGGGCCGCATCGTCGACCGCACCATACGGCCGCTTTTTCCGAAAGGTATCAAGCGCGACGTGCAGGTGATGGTTACCGTGCTTTCGATCGAAGACTACGACACCGACGTCCTCGCGGTGAATGCGGCGTCGCTCGCGATCGCGACCTCGAACATCCCGTGGAACGGGCCCGTTTCCGCAGTGCGCCTTGAGCTCGACGAAGCACGCGAATTCATCGTCAATCCGACCTACAAAGAGCGCGAAGCGGAAGGGTCGCGTATGGATCTGCTTGCCTGCGGTAAAGACGGACTCATCAATATGATCGAAGTCGGCGCGAGCGAGGTCTCGGAAGAAAGGCTGGAAAAAGCACTCGTACGAGCGAGCGAGGAGATCGAAAAGATACAGGCATGGCAGCGAGAGATTATCGCGGCGGAAGGCGTCGAGAAACTGCCTTTTGCGGCGCCGGAAGTCTCGGAGGATATCAAGGTTGCCTTCGCGGAGATCGTCGAGCCGAAACTAGAGAACGCGGTCTTCGGCACGACTGACGGTAATCTCGGCAAGAAGAACATCGGCGCGCTCAAAAGCGAATGGATGAAAGCCGTGATGGAGAAATTGCCCGACGCGCGCCCCGGCATGCTCGATTCGTATTACGAAGAGCGCATCGACGAATACATCCACGAGGAAGCTATCAAGAACGGCCGCCGCGCCGACGGCAGAAAGCTCGACGAGATCCGTCCGCTCTTCGCGCAGGCCGGCGGAATCTCACCGGTCGTGCATGGCGCGGGCCTCTTCTACCGCGGCGCGACTCACGTCCTCGGCGCGCTCACGCTCGGCGGTCCCGGCGACGCGCAGCTCGTCGATACGATCGAGTACCAAGAAGCGAAGAAGGCATTCATGCTGCACTACAACTTCCCGCCGTTTTCCGTCGGCGAGACGGGACGCGTCGGTGGCATGAACCGCCGCGCGATCGGACACGGCGCGCTCGCCGAAAAGGCGCTTCGCCCGGTACTTCCCAAGAAAGAGGTTTTCCCGTACACGATCCGCATCGTCGCCGAATCGCTTGCGTCGAACGGATCGACGTCGATGGCATCCGTCTGCGCCGGCACGCTCGCGCTCATGGATGCGGGTGTCCCGATCACGCGCCCCGTCGCTGGCATCGCGATGGGCATGATGTCGGACGCCAAAGCCGGCGTCTACAAAGTGCTCACCGATATCCAAGGACCGGAAGATCACCACGGGGATATGGATTTCAAAGTCGCAGGTACAGAAGACGGCGTCACCGCCGTGCAGATGGACGTGAAAGTAGAGGGCGTGCCGCTCAACGTGCTCACCGAAGCCTTCGCACAAGCGAAAAAGGCGCGCATGCAAATTCTTGATGTCATCAGATCGGAGATCGCCGCGCCGCGGCCGGATATTTCTCCGCGCGCTCCGAAGATCCTCACGACGCAGGTCAAGGTCGACCAGATCGGACTCGTCATCGGCCCGGGCGGCAAGACCATCAACGGTATCCGCGAAAAAACCGGCGCCGAGGACATCACGATCGAAGACGACGGCACGATCTTCATCACGGGCAAGATGGGCGCAGCGGAAGCCGCGCTCAAAGAGATCGTCGACCTCACGCGCGAATACATGGTGGGCGACCGCTTCGAAGGACCCGTCGTACGCATGATGGACTTCGGCGCGTTCGTGAAGATCGGACCGAATACCGACGGGCTGGTGCACGTCTCCGAGGTCGCGCCGTTTCGCATCAATAAAATTTCCGATGCGGTGCAATTGGGCGACGTGGTGCCTGTCGTCTTAAAAGAGATCGATGAGAAAGGACGCTATAATCTCTCTATCAAAGCAGCTGATCCGGAATGGGCCGCGAAAAAAGGACTCACACCGGCGCAGGGCGGCGAGCATCATGGCGGACGACGAGAAGACAGGCGCGGGCCCCGACACTAACGAAACTCCGCGGGAGGGTATTCAAGGCACGCCGCCTGCATCGGGCGGCGTGCCTTCGCCTTCTGATGCGGCCGCGCAACCAGATCTCCAGAGCGATATCGCAAAGATACTCGAAGGCGTGAAGCTGCCCGAGCGACGGGGAGCGGAGTCGCCGGCGCCGGAAGCAAAGAAATACGACACCGCGTTCGGCGAAGAGACGGAGCATATCGCGCGTCCCGAAACGCCGCCGGCACCGGCCGCCTCGGACGACGAGCATGTCGCTGCGGTCCACACATTGAAGCAAGATCTCCAGGGCATCGTACGCGACCAAAAGATCTCGCTCGTCCGGGCCGCCGCGCTTGAACAGGAACGCCCGCGACCAGAGCCAATCGAGGCACCCGTGCCAAAAAAGCGCAGCGGCCACGGCCTCGTCATCATCCTCTCGGCGCTCGTCCTTCTTTTCCTTGGCGGCAGCGCGATCGCCGGCGTGTATTTCATTTCGCAGCAGTCCGCACAAACGAATCGACCGGTCGCCAGCTCGTCGATCGTATTTGCAGAAACGACGCAGCCGTTCGAGCTGACGGCGCAACCGCCGCAAGCGATCAGACAGTCGCTCGCACAGATGCGAAATTCGGTCGGCAGCACGCTCGGCTCGATCACGCGCATCGATCCCGTTATACCGAGCGCGAATCCCACGCCGGGCGTACCGGAACAAGAAGCAAGCTTGCGGCAATTCTTGACCGCGATCGGCGCATCCCCGCCTGAAGAACTTCTGCGCGCGCTCTCGGACCAATTTTTCTTGGGCATTCACACGGTCGACAAGAACGCGCCGGTCCTCGTGATTCCGGTCACCTCATACGATCACGCGTTCAAAGCGATGCTCGATTGGGAGCCGACGATGAATGCCGATCTCGCGCCGCTGTTTACGCCTGTGCCGTCGCTCACGACGGGAGCGGACGGCATTCCGACGACGCGACAGTTCAGCGATCTCGTCATGCGCAACTATGACGTTCGCGCGCTCAAAGACGATGCGGGCGATGTCGAGCTCTATTATTCGTTTCCGACACGCGACATCCTGATCATCGCGGAGAGTCCGTACAGTTTTCCCGAGGTGTTAAGCCGTTTACAGGCACAACGCCGCCTGTGATTGAGAGTACAAAAAGGAATTTGCTATACTCTCCGCATGAAATTACAGCAGCATGAGATGGAGGAGCTTCGCGAACAGCTCGAAGCGCAGAAAGGCGATCTTGAAGAAGAACTGGCATCGCACGGGCGCATCTTGAACGATGCGGGAGACTGGGAGGGATCGAGTGAGGGATTCGAAGGCGAGGAGTCGGATCCGAACGACGTCGCCGATCAAATCGAAGAACTGGTAACCAACGTGCCGCTCGTCGAAGAACTCGAAGAGCGCCACACGGATGTGACCGAAGCGCTCGAAAAGATGGACGAAGGCGTCTACGGTCTCTGCGAAGTCTGTAACGAGCAGATCTCGCTCGATCGCCTGAAAGCGAACCCCGCCGCTCGCACCTGCATCGAGCACGCGGAAGAATAAGTAAATACACATATTTTGGAAGGCGGCGCGCACTCGGTGCGCGCCGCTTGCTACACTTTGCGCATGTCGAAACAGGAGATCGGATCCGGATTCGCGCGCGTCTTCGGCGCACAAGCCGCGCTCCCGAAAGCGCATGTCGTTTCCGTGGAATGCGATATCACGCGCGGATTGCACGCGTTCACGGTCGTCGGCCTTCCTGACAAAGCGGTCGAGGAAGCAAAGGACCGCGTCGCCTCCGCGATCAAGAATTGCGATTTCGAATCCCCCAAGCGCAGCAACAAGAAGATCGTCGTCTCGCTCGCGCCCGCCGAACTCAAGAAAGAAGGCGCTGCGTTCGATCTGCCTTTTGCGCTCTCGTTCCTGCTCGCATCGGAACAGCTTGTCTTCGAGGCGGAAGGGAAGCTCTTTGCGGGCGAGCTCACGCTCGACGGCACGCTGCGGCCTATCAAAGGCACGCTCTTGATCGCGCTCGCGGCGCGCGACGGCGGTTTTACCGAACTCTATATTCCGAACGAGAATGCGGACGAAGCGGCGCTCGTTTCCGGGATTACCGTGTATCCGGCGTCAACGCTCGCTGAGGTCATCGCGCATCTCACGTCGGAGAGCGAATTTCGTCTTACTGCGCACATTACCGATCCGGTCGCCGAAGTCGTCGAAGAGCTCGGCATCTCGCTCGACGATATCCGCGGACAGGAGAGCGCAAAGCGCGGGCTCGAGATCGCGGCAGCCGGCCGGCACAACATCGCGCTCTTCGGCCCGCCGGGGACAGGGAAGACGATGCTTGCGCGCACCGCAGCGGGACTTTTGCCCGATCTCTCCGAGGAAGAGATGCTGGAAGTGACGGCGATCCATTCGCTCGCGGGCGCGATCGGTAACGCTTTGCGACGGCCGCCCTTTCGCTCGCCGCACCACACCTCTTCGTATGCATCGCTCATCGGCGGCGGCGCGATCCCGCAGCCGGGCGAGGTCACGCTCGCACATCGCGGCGTCCTTTTTCTCGATGAATTCCCGGAATTCCACCGCGATGTCGTGAACGCGCTGCGCGAGCCGCTCGAGGACGCGCGCGTCTCGGTCGCACGCGCTCGCGGGTCGGCAACTTTCCCCGCTAATTTCATGCTCATCGCAGCACTCAACCCGTGCCCGTGCGACAAATACGGCACGCGCGATTGCCGCTGCATGCCCAATGCGATCGATCGCTATCGTCGCAAGATCTCCGGCCCCGTCGCCGACCGTATTGATATGTGGGTGCATGTGGGCGAAATGCCGCCCGAGACCCTCGCCGTGAAGCTCAAGCGCGACACCGGACAGACCGCACTCGTTCGCGAGCGCATCAAGAGCGCCCGCGCGCTGCAGCGAGCACGTTTTGCAGGACTTACCGACGTAAGAACGAACGCGGACATGGGCCCGAAAGAGATCGAGAGCCTCGCCAATCTCACGCAAAAAGCGGAGGACGCGCTCGTCGCGGCGGCGAAGCAAATGAAGCTCTCGGCGCGCGGTTATCATCGAACGGTAAAGCTCGCGCGCACGATCGCCGACCTCGCCTCGTCGGAGACGATCGAGCCGAATCACATGCTGGAAGCTTTGCAGTATCGGCAGCGCGAATTATGAGACTGCCGCGCCGCGAGAAAGACCGCTTCTTTGTGATTATGCTCGCAACGATTCTTGTCGCGCGGATTTTTTTGTATATCTACCCGCTGCATAGCCCGATCATCGGCAGCTTCCACATGCACCATTACATGTACGGCCTCGCGCTGATCGCGCTCGGCCTCCTGTTCAGATCGCTCGCGACATATTCCATCGGCTGGGCGCTCTTAATCGATGAAATCCCGTCACTCTACTATTTCTATATATTGAAATCGCTGGAGAATTATTTTGCCCCAATCATTCTCTTCGATCTCGCAACCCTCATCGTGATTGTCTTTTTCCTGCGCGCATATTTCTCGCGTCCATTTACCCATACAAAAAGATGACGGCGGGGCTCCAGGCTCCGCCGTCGAACGTGCAAGCGATATTGTCGCTACTGGATGAACGCGAGCTCTTCCGGCGTGTTCACGCCCAACGCCTCGCCCCCTCGTTCGATTGCGAGGCACACCTCGTGAACACAAACTCCTTCCTCACGAGCCATCCGCACGAGCGGTGGCAAGTAAATCTCGGAGCACCGGCCGTCCGGACGTTTGACCGGCGGGACGAGCGGGATATGCGTGGCAAGCCACGACAGATTCCACACCCACAAAGACGGGTTCACTCGTCGCTCGGCCAGGATATCCGACGTCGCCGCCGGGTCTTCGACCTCGACGATGCCGCTGATCCCGCCGGACTGATCCCTCACAACGCGTCCATAGCGCTCAAGAGCGGGGAATGAGTCGTGCCGCTCCGCGGTAAGCATCGTAACGCATGCGTCGCTTCTGCTTTCTTCCAAGAGTGTCCGCATGGTCTCGATGGACCACCGGGGCATGTCCGCGTACACGATAAGCGCATGCGTCATACCCAAGTCGCGGGCCGCCGGAATGGCGCACATAACCGCGTCGCCCGAACCGTACCGATCCTGCTGAACAACAACCATGGGACGGACGGGCAGCATATTTTTCCTTACCGCCGCCTCGATCGCGTCCAACATTTCCGGTCCGTAGAGCGGGTTCACGACAATGACCGCTTGCTCGATGCCTGCGCGCAAGGCCCGCATAAGCGGGTGAAGGAAAAGCGGCTCGCCGCTCACCGGTTCAAGCAGCTTCGAAATTCTCTTCCCGCTCGAATCTTCGCGCAGCCAGCCGTAGCCAGCCGCGACCAGAATGAGTCCGATTCGCATGACGCCTCCTCGCGTTCGTGCGTTTGTGTTTCAGCTGTTATATATTTTATAATACATCTGATGGTGTGTCAATTTCGCGCAGTTGGTTGGGTTGGCGTTGAGCGCGCAAAACGGTATGCTCCTCCTATTCCATGATTCAGCCTATTATCTTGGCGGCCGGAAAGGGTACCAGGCTTCGCGCGACCTCTCCGAAGGCGCTTTTTCATTTTATGGGGAAGCCGCTTATCCAGTGGGTGATCGACGCGGTGAAAAGTTCCCGCGTGACGAAAGAACCGATCATCGTCGTAGGGCACCAATCTGACGCGGTACGGGCAGAATTGGGACCGTCGTACACATATATCGAGCAGATCGATATTTCAGGTACTGCATCGGCCGTCAAAGTATGTCTCCCATCGCTTTCGACGGATGATGTTGCGTTGGTGCTCTATAGCGATCAGCCGCTTGTTCAGGCAAGTAGTATAGAACGTATCGAACAGGCGCAGTCGGCAAATCCTGATGCGCTCGTTATGGGAGCGGTCCGTGTGCCCAACTACGACGGCTGGTTTGAACCCTTTTCCAAGTACGGACGTATTATCCGCAACGGGCAGGGAGCGGTAAAAGACATCGTCGAATTCAAGGATGCGACTGAAGCGGAACTGAAAATTCTGGAGGTAAATCCGAGCGTATTTTGCGTCGACGTAAAGTGGCTCGCGACCGCGATCGAGCGCATCATTCCCAGTGCTGTGACGAATGAATATTATTTGACCGATATCGTTAAGCTCGCCGCAGCCGACGGGAAGCGCATCATCACGGTCGATCTGACACCGGCAGAGACGGTCGGAATCAATTCACCGGAAGATGCGGAAAAAGCTGCTGCGTTATATGCGACACCGAGCGCACACTCGACAGTTCGCTAGATGCGGTCTTTGTGCTCGGAGAAGTAGACGCGCGAGCGGGGAATGCCAAGCGATTTCATGCGCTTCCATACGAAATCCTTCATCGCTTTCTCGCTCCTGAAGCTGACTTTCTTACCCTTCTCGATCACGGCCCATGCACCCGCTGCCCGCAAGACGTCGACTTTGCTGAAAACGACGTGCGTGACGCCGTTGAGGCGCACGGCGCGCTCCAGTAATTGCATGTCCATCCAGTTGACTTGTCGGCGGCGTCCGGTTGTCGCGCCGTACTCTTCGCCGAGATCGCCGATCGTATTCAATATAGGCTCGTTCTTCGGCTGGAACTTTTTGCTGCCCACATACGTCTCGTAGATCTTTGCGACGCCCCAAACCTCGCGCACGGAGTCCGCCGGAAGGCCGTTGAGGAGCGCCCCAGCGGTCGTGCAGTGGCTCGAAGTGACGAACGGGTAATCACCCCAATCGATATCGAGCCCGAATCCTTGCGCGCCTTCGGCGAGGATGGAAACGTTTTTCTGGCTACCGTACCACTCTTCGTAGAGATCGATCCTATACGGCTTCAGACGCGCGATCGAATCGGCGCGCACGCCCGTGCGGCCGTATTTCTCGCGATACGCGGGACCGTTGCCGCGCCCGGTCGTCCCGATCACGCCGCCGCGTTTTTTGTCCTCCGCTTTATTCCCCGCAGTGATCACGTGGGTATTCTTCGCGACGAAGACCTTGCCTTCTATCTTCAGCCCGCCCGCTTTTAATTCCTTGAGCTCTTTGAAAAACTGGTCCGGATCGAGCACGCAGCCCGAGCCGATCACGCTCTTCACACCGAAGAACACGCCTGCGGGAATATGGTGCGTGACGAATTTTTTCCCTCCGTGGAATATCGTGTGACCCGCATTGCAGCCGCCGTTGTAGCGGAGCACGTGCGAGTATTTTCGGGTGCGGACGAGGTGATGCGCGACCTTTCCTTTGCCGCAATCGCCGTATTGGAGATCGACGATGACATCGACGGTGACTTTCATCACCGCACTCTACCAGCCCGGGGCGCGCCGGCAAAACTTACGTAAAAAGCCGAATCACGAAATAGAGCGTCTGTATCAGCTCGTTCATATTAGAAGGGGTTGCGGATGCCGTTTCTGATCTCGAAGTGGACGTGCGGGCCGGTCGATTTGCCGGTCACGCCGACATAGCCGATGACTTCGCCCTGCTGCACGTCTTCGCCTTCATACGTCGAGACCTTCGACATGTGCCCGTAGAGCGTCTGCGAGCCGTTATCGTGTTGGATCACGACGTAGCTGCCGTAGCCGCCGTTGTAGCCGCCGGATTTCGCGACGATCACATGGCCCGAGGCTGCGGCCATGATCGGCGTGCCTACCGGGGCGGCGAGGTCGACCGCGTTGTAACCGTGGATGCCTTGGGTTTCGATGTAGTGCGAGAGCGGCGCGATGTAGTAGCCGATCTGAATCGACGTGCCGACAGGACCAACATTGTGCGCGGGCTCGTCACTGTTGTGCGCAAGCGGCGTAATGTGATGCACCGGCGCCGGCTGCGTCGGGAGACTCTGCGGCGCGGCGATCTCACCGTCCGGAATGACGATCGTCGTTCCCGCCGAGAGCGTCGCGTCGTCGACGCCGTTCGCGTTGCCGATCTCCGTCGCATCGGCGTCGTACTTCTTCGCGATCGAGGCGAGCGTATCGCCCTGCTTCACGGTGTAGCGTACCCCCGTGACGGGGAGGATCGTGAGCTGCTCACCGACGGTGAGCGGCGCACCCTTCGAAAGATCATTCGCCCAGCGGATCGTGTCTTCAGAAACATTGAAGAGTTTCGCGACTGACGAGACGGTGTCGCCTTCGCGGACGATATACGTGCTGATGGTCGCGTTCTTCGGCTTTTCGATATCCGCGATCGTGCCCGCAGGGCCTTCTTCCGGCACGAGCGCGGAGTCGTCGACGATCGTGATGTCACCCCCGCCGATATCGGGCGAGGGGTCAATGTTCATCGCCGGTTTGAGCGCCGCGCTGTATTGAATGCTGCC
>JAFAPB010000078.1 GCA_019247335.1 Candidatus Kaiserbacteria bacterium | reverse complement strand
TCGAAGCATTTATTGACGAGCATCTCTCGCAGGCGGAGCCGGTATTCGAAAATCAATGGACGGGCCAGATCCTGGAGCCGATCGACGGCCTCGCGATGATCGGACAGTTCGGCTCGCGCTACCTCTACGTTGCCATGGGCTTCTCGGGCAACGGGATGACGTACGGCACGATAGCCGCGAAAATGTTCACGGACCACGTCATGGGCGATGGCTCGCCGTATTCGACGCTCTATGATCCCGCGCGCATTCCGGATCTCAAGGATCTCTACATCAAGGGACGCGACTACGTGCAGGAATTCTTCGGCGGCGCGGTCAAAAACGCGGTGACGTACGACGACAACTAACGGAAGGAGAAAGCGAGATTCCGCAATCGACGGCGCCGGATCATATGATCCAGCGCCGCCTTTTCCACTTCGCGCCAGAAGCCGCGCGAGTGATCGAAGCGGATCAAATGACAGATCTCGTGGATCACGATGTACTCGGTGATCTCACGCGGCAGGAGCGCGATCTTGTAATTGAACGAGAGATTGCCTTCGCGCGAACAGCTGCCCCAGCGGCTCTTTTGGGCGCGGATCGTGATTTTTTTGAACGTAACACCGTATGAGCTGGCATAGCGCTCGCATAATTCTTCAGCGAGCGCGAGCGCCGCTTTTTTGTACTGTGGGATGTGTGCTTTCTCGGCCGTAATGACCGTGCGCATCCGCGATCGCCGGCGATGCTTTTCGATCCAGTTGCGGTGTCGTGCGACGAATCGATCGACCGCGCGCTGCGAAAAACGACGCGGCACGGTCACACGTACCGTGCCTTCGAGATCAACGGTAAGCCGCATCAGGCGGGCGCGATCACTCACGCGAATGTCGTACGGCATTTCCCTATAATGCACCGGATTGCCACGCGGCGATCGCCGGAAAGACGTGTATAAGATTCAAGATATTGAGCGCGAGCGAGTCGCGAATCATAAGAATGGTTAAGATCTCAAGCGCGAGAACGAGCGCGACGGAAAGTGCGGTGCGCGCCCATGAGGCAAACACAAACCCGGCGATCATGCAGAACGTGTCGGAGAGCGAATTGAGCACGCTGTCGCCGACATAGCCGTGCGCGAGCGCCTGCTGCCGGTAGTGCTCGATCACCATCGGCGTATTCTCGAGCACTTCCCACGCGGATTCGAGGCTGAGCGCGATCAAAAGCCGCGCCCACACCGACATGCGCGGGAAGAGGTAGCGGAGCGCGAAGTAGAAAAGCACGCCGTGGATGACGTGGGAAAAGCTATACCAATCAAAAAGGTGCTGCGAGAGCCCGCTTGAAGTGACGTCCCCTTCCCAAAGCTTTGTATAGCCGCACGTGCAGATCCACGGCTGCCCGAAGAGCCGTAAAAGCGCAGCCTGCGCGACGAGGATCGCCGCGCAGGCTGCGAGAAATCGCTTCGTTACTTGCATCCGAGCGCGGCGCGGCACTGCGCCTTTTGCGCTGCAGGCGCAAGATCGCACGTCGAGCACGCGTTCACCGAGCCCGAGGCGCCCGTCGAAGCTTTCATCATCGCGCTCACGTCAGTGAAGGTAACGCCGGCAGGCATCTGGAATTTGGCGTTATCCGCGCTCCACGGAGAGCAGTGATAATCCATCGTCTGGTTGGCGTTGAAGCTCTGCGAGGAACTCGAGCTCGCTGCGGCGCTTGCGTTGATCGAGACCTTATAGCCCGTCGACATACCGTCCATCCAGGTGTAGACCGTCGTGCCATCCGAGATCATATGCGCCGACATTGCCTTGCCGTTCACGCTCGTCGAGAAATCGCCGCGCGCTTTGCCGCTCGCGACGAAGACCGTGCCGGTCTCCGCGCCCGAAGAGAACGTGCACGTTTGCGGCGTCTGCGAGGTAAGAAGTGCTTTCAAGCTCTGCGGCGCGCTCGCGTTCGATGTCGTCGCGCCCGTCGATGTCGAGTTCATGGATGAAGTCGATCCCTTCATGCCGAAGATGAGGAACGCGCCGAGGAGGACCACGACGATGATCCCGCCGACCCAATACAATGCATTGTTATTATTCATAGATTGAAACCCCTAGGAGTAATCCCCTCATAGTGCCCTTGTTAAAAAAGCGCGCAACTACTTGATCTTGACCCCCTTGAAAGCGCGTCCTTTTTTGGACATCTGGTCCATGAAGCGGCCGGACTTGGCATTCACCTTCGTCCAGCGCTTATTGCGGCTACTGAATACCTGCGTGCGCGCCTTCATGGTGCCGCTGCGCCCCTTCCCTTTCGGACCGTTCTTCGCCATGCATAAATCGTAGCACCGTGTGCGGCGAAACCATGAGCGGATGTGCACAAATCAGTCGAGCTTGAGACCAAAGATGCGTTCGGTGAGATCGAGCGTCCCCGGGATCACATTGAAAACGACCGGGAAGATGTAGAAAAACAAGCTCGCCGGCACGAAAACGAACGAGGCCGCGAGCCCCAAGAGATACGAGATGAGCGAGAGCTGCGCGCGGAAGCGCGCCTGGTTGGAGATGCGGATGGAGACGCCCTCGTGCGCGAGTTCCGGATGCCGGCGGATATAGCGGATCATCGCCCACGAGAGCAGCACGATGAGAAAGATGTTGAGGCCATAGACGATCGCGGCCGGCTGGTTGTGATCATAGGTACCGATGAGGTGCGCCGAGAACGGTACGAACGCGACGAACGAAAGGTACGAGAGATTGAGGAGGTTCAGGTGCCGATCGACCGCGCGCGCGAAGGAATGGAAGATGAAATGATGGTTGATCCAAAGCGCGGAGAGGACCGCAAAGCTCAAAAAGTAGGCGCCGAGAAGCGGTGTGATCTCGAATATCGCGCGCCAGAGCGTCGCATCGGAAACCGGCTGCGCGAGCTCCGGCACCTTGATATCGAATATGAGAAGCGTCATCACGATCGCGAAGACGCCGTCGGAGAACGCCTCGAGTCGTCCTTTGTTCATACTAGAAACTGGTATCGCGCACGACTTCCGCGTCGATCTCCGAGAGATTGGTCTCGCGGATCTTGCCGTAGAGCCGCACGGTGTCTCCCGCCGCGAAGCGATAGAGTCCGACCGACGCTTTTTTATTGTTCAGGATGGAGGTTTTTGCGGTGAGGTACACGGTGTAATCGACGCCGTCGATCGTGACCGTGAGCGTGGTCGGGAGATTCGTGCCCGCGAGCGCCTTCAAGGTGCCCTGGAAATTCTTGCTGACGAACACATCTTTGGCCTGGAAGATCGTGAGAGCGGAGGCAGCGAGCGTATTTGAGCCGTAATCATACGTGCCCGGCGCGGAGAGGACT
>JAFAPB010000050.1 GCA_019247335.1 Candidatus Kaiserbacteria bacterium | reverse complement strand
AGCGGAAACTTCCTCTCATATATTATTCCGCCGTCATTTTTCGATGGGCTCTGCAACCTGCGCGGTTATCAGGTGGGCGCGCTGCCGGCGCCTGCGCCGGTCGCGACGACGAGTCCTGTGCAGGTCCAGCTGACGCAGACGAGCGACAATGCGAAACCGGTCGTAGTGACGCCGATCACGGTCACCAAGCCGGCGGCGACCACTACAAAGACAACATCGAAGAATGCGACGACGACGCCTACAGTCGAACCGAAGGCTGATATTTGGGCGGTGCCGCCGTCGGTCTCGCTCGGTGCACGTACGTCGATCTTCTGGAACACGCAGGGCGTCACCTCGTGCACCGAAACCTCGCCTGACGGCAGCTTCTCGCACGATTCGCTCTCCGGCGGCGCCTCGACCGTGCCGATCACAGCCGCGACCACCTTCACGATCTCATGCCTCGCGCCGGGCGGGGGACACATCACGAATTTCGTCACGGTTAATCTCGCGATCTAGGCATGTGGCAGATATTCGCCATTCTCTCGCTCGTCTCTACGGGACTAGAGAGCATTGCCGATAAGTGGGCGATCGTACGCGACCGCCGCATCGATGCGGCGGTCGCGACCTTCTGGCGCAACAGCCTCTTTTTTATTTTTACGCTCCTCGTCGGCTACATGGGGTGGCTCGGCGAGATCGTCTGGCACTTCGACTTTCTCGTGCTCTCGTTCGCGGTGATCGCGGCGATCAGCGGCTACTGCTATACGTATCTGCTGCGGAAGATCGAAGTGACGGGCATCGTCGCCGAGACGTATCTTTTGCCGCTCATTTTTCTCGGCATCGATGCCACGTATCTGCACGTGCCGCTCACGGCGGCGCAGATCGTCGGTGTCGTCCTTCTCACGCTCGGCGGTTTTATGATCACGATCGATGGCAAAACGCACCGGCTCAAGCGGGGCTTTTCGTTCGCGGTCTGGCTCATATTCATCTATTGGATGGCGTACGACGGTTTCGAATACTATCTCTTCAAATATTTGAATGCGACGCTCAAGATCAACAGCGTGAGCTTTTTTGCGAGCGTTTGGCTCGTCGTCGTCGCGCTCCTGCTTCTCGCGGTCGTGCTCGGCGGTCGCTTCCGCAAGCTTTTCTCGAGCGATTCGGCGCGCTACATACCGCTCGTCGCGGTGAGTAAGATCTTCGACACCGGCGCAGCACTCCTCTGGCTTACCGCGCTCTCGTTCGTGGCTGTCTCGCAGGTCGCGGCGATCGGCGCACTCGAGCCGCTCATCGTTTTCCTCCTCGCGATCATCGTGCAGAAGGCGACACGCTTCAATATCCGCGAGCGCATCGACCGTGCGAATTTCTTGTGGAAAGCGTTTGCGGTCGTCCTTTTTTGCGCCGGGACGATGCTCGTCAGTTGATTTAAATTTGAGAGATGCGGTGCTATTATCGCACCTAACCGCCCATAGCTCAGTCGGTAGAGCAGCTCCCTTTTAAGGAGATGGTCGTAGGTTCGATTCCTACTGGGCGGACACGTCGTCTGTATCGAGTTTCGTGAGCGCCTCGATCGCCTTGGCACCGTCTTCTTGCAATTGCACGATATTCGCTTCGGCCGCTTTTTTCTCGAGTGTTTCGCTATAAAAAGCGAAGAGCACATCCTTCTGCAGTTCTTCCGGCAGATCATTAAAATGCTCGATCAGAAAATCCTCCGCGCCCTTTTGATCATCGGCTGCAAGGAATGCCCGCAATTTTTGTTTTATTTCACTTTCTTCCATATATCTTCTGACTGCTTTTTAATATCCGACTTTTTCGGCAACAAGAACTTCAACACCGCGAGCAAGATGCCGCCGCCCGAGTGCTTTTTCTGCCGCGCGACCATTTCCGTCGCAAAACGCTCGCTAAAAGCATCTCGGTCTGCTTGCGGGATTCGTGAGAGCTTATTTTTATAGCGGGCGAAGAGCGCCTGCATCGTCGGATCTTTCACCATCGATTTCTTCCACTCTTCCTTGAGCTCATCACCTTCATAGCTCTTTGCTACGCGTTCGACATCGGCGGTCGTCTTCAGATCGCGCTTGTCCTCGTGGACGATCTCGCCCCCTTCGAAGAGCGCTTTCTGCATCGCGAGGTTGATATCCGGGTCGAGCGTGCCGCGCATCAGGGATCCGACTTTTGCGAGATGTTTATCGCGCTCGTGGAGCAAATTGCGCTGCGTCTCAAGACGCTTCTCAAGCTGATCGGCGCGTTTGCGGATCTCCTTCGTACCAAAACCGAAGAAGTCCTTCACGAGCGCAAGGCCTGAGAGATTTTCCTGCACCATTTTCTCGAACGCCTTGCGCGTTTCCGGCGTTACACCTGTTTTCAGCGTGAGACTCGATGCCGCCGCTTCGAAATACTTGTCTTCGGGAATGTTGTAGGTCGAGAGCGTCCAGCGGGCCACCTGGTCGGCCGACCGTGCCCGCGGCCCGTTCGCGATTTCCTGCGCAGCCTTCACGTTGTCGATGAGCTGTTTGAGCAGTTTCGGGTCTTCTGCCGTTTTCTCGTCAAGCTTCGAGACGAGAAGCTTCGCAGTCTTTTCTTTGCCGTGCTTCGCGATGATACGTTCGATACGCGGATCCGCCTGTGCGATCATATCGAGCGTCTCGTCGCCCGCGAGCGCCTCTTTCATACTCTCGGTCGTCGCGCGGAGCAGATTGAATTTGAGCCCCGCTGTTACGAGCCACTTGTCCTCTTTGTCGGTCAGCTGTTTGCCGGATCGGTGCTTCAACATGATGTCCGCTGCCATCTTCGGATTCTGATTCTCCAGGTAGTAGTTGACGAAAAGATCCTCGGTGCGGCCCTTATCGAAAAGCTCCCCAACCGTTTTATTGAGCGCATCGGATTCGAGCGGCTCGCCGGTCAGCGGATTGGTGATCTCTGCTTTGCGCTCGGCGTCGCGCTGCTTGTCGCGCGCTGCATCAAGACCCATTCTCATGCCGTCATTATTGCATGGCCCGAGGGGGCGGCAATCGCGCTATTGGAATAGAGCGATTCAGCTAGAGCGGAAGGTCGAAAGCGATCGCCCCGGCGCCGGTGACGAGGAGCGAAAGGCAGAGGATGAGCGAAATGAGCGCGGCCGAGCGCGTAATTCTCTTGGTCGCCGGAAAGAGCACCCATACAAGCGCGATCACAAAGGCAATAAGGGCGGCGGCCTGCGTCCAGATGCCGAGAATGATCGAAGCGGCGACGGCGACCTCAAGGACGCCAAAGACGCGTATGAGCCAATCCGGCGTCGCAAGGTGTTTCCAGGCGGTGTATCCGAGCAAGTAGCCGAGGGTGAGGCGGATCAGGAATGCGGAGAAGGGCGCGAGGAAGAGGATTTGCGGAAAAAGCGAGAGCATGGCGTGAGTATACCGTATTTTCTATAGTACCCAGATGGAACTCGCGATTCTTTTGCACAATATCCGGAGCGCACACAACGTCGGCTCGATCTTCCGCACGGCGGACGCCGCCGGCGTCGCACACATCTATCTCACCGGGTATACACCGCTCCCCATCGACCGCTTCGGCCGGCCGCAAAAAGACATTGCAAAGACGGCGCTCGGCGCGGAAAAGAGCGTCGAATGGGAAGCATCTGCATCGCCCGCTGCGCTCATCACACGCTTGAAGCGCCAAGGCTTCACGGTCGTTGCGCTGGAGCAGGAGAAACGTTCAATACCGTATACCGATTTCCGCGCCGGCGGTAAAACGCTTTTTATATTCGGCAACGAAGTGCGCGGTGTTTCAAAAGCGTTGCGCGATTGCGCGGATGTCATTCTCGAGATACCGATGCGCGGTACCAAAGAGTCGCTCAACGTGTCGGTCGCAGCGGGGATCGCGCTGTTTTCCGCGATCAATAATTGAAGACATCGACGACGCGCCCGTCGCGGTCCAAAAGCCGGATCGTATCGTGATCATTCGACCACAGCTCGTGCGTGAATCCCTCGTAGAGACGCCATGAATTGAGTGAGAAATCCGGCGCGCTCTGATACATATTGACGCAGCCGTTGTAGGAGAGCGCGCTCAAGAGGAATGCGCGGCAGCTCGTCGAGAGATTTTGCGGGACGATGCCGGGGAAGTCGCACTGCGGGAGCGTCGCGACATAATTAATGCAATCCATGCCATAGCGCGCGACGTTTTCCTGCGTCGCCGGCAGGATGCGGCTGCCGGCAGGACAGGCGTTCACGAGCGCCGGCGAGAAATTTTGATTCTGGTTCAAGTATCCCGTACAGAGCGTCTCGCGGAAAGAAACGCCGACCGGCGAGACACCGGAGAGGACGGTGGCCGTGCCGCCGGGGAAGATCGCCGCTTCGGAGACGCGATTGACGACGCCGAGTACGTACGGCGCGGCCGCAAGCGGCAGATATACGCGCACGCCCGACGACATGCTTTGCAGAGACCAGCCGGAGACGTCGACGAAATTCGCATTCGCCGGCGATGCCGAGATCACGACGTATTCGCGCGACGGGTCGCTCTCAAGCGCGTTCGCCGCCGAGATCGAGACCTGGCCTGCGTACGGCGAGGGGTTGCCGTATGAGAGCGTGTCGCTCTGCGGCGCGCTGATCGACTGTGTATTTTGCAGATTCTGCGACGGCGCCTGGTAACCGGTCTCGGATGAAAGCACGTCCTGCGATGCGGTGTCGGTACCCGTGTCGACATCGATGCCGATATTTTGAAAAACCTCATCCTGCCAGGGGAGGACAAAGCCGACGGTCGATGAGCTGGTGAGAAAGTCACGCAGCGTCGGGATCGAATGCGCCGTGTTCCTGATCGCGCGGAAGCCGCCGCCGTTGATGAGGAGGAGAATGAGGAGCGCCGCGATCATCGCGATAGCGACCCAGGTCAAGATCGTCTTGATCATGTCCTTATTATAGTGCCTTCAGGTAGCGTTCGATCTCTTCGCGCGTGACCTTCGCGTCGCTCCATGCTTGTTTCGTGCCATTCGGCCCCGCGATGTTCGGATCGGTCCCTTTACCCGTGATGAGTATCGCATCGCCCGCTTTTGCGATCGTGAGCGCATGCCGTATCGCTTCGCGGCGATCCATGATGATCGTCGGTGTTCGCTTCATGCCGCTCGCGAGCTCATAGACGATCGTGCGCGGATCCTCGTCGTAGGGATCTTCATTCGTGAGGACGACTTCGTCGCAGTAGGAATCCGCGATGCCGCCCATCGCGGGGCGCTTCCACTTGTCACGGCCGCCGCCGGTCGCACCCATAACGCAGACCTTCCGTACATTTTTATAAGCCTCGTAGAGCGCGGTGAGCGAGTCCGGCGTGTGCGCATAGTCGACGACCACGGTAAAGTTCTGTCCCGCCTCGATCTTTTCGGCACGGCCGGGAATGTGTGAGATCTTGCCGATGGCGCGCGCGATCGTTTTCACGTCGATGCCGATCGCGCGCGCGAGCGTCGCCGCGGCGAGCGCGTTCTTGAGCGAAAACTCTCCCGGCAGCTGCACATCGACGCGCTCATCCTCGAAGGTGAAATAGCCGCCATGTTCATCTGCATAATACGGCGCGGCATTTTTGAGCGAGAAGGGAAGCTTTCGTTCGACCGGAAGCGCGAGGTAACGCGAGCTCTCCTCGTCGTCCGCGTTCGCGACGATGTAGCGCGTGCGCTTTTTCGAACGAGCGAGCGCTTTGCCGATCTCGAATTTCGCATCCTTGTACGCCTGCAGCGATCCGTGCGATTCGATGTGCTCCGGCGAGAGGTTGGTAAAGATGAGCGCATCGAGCACGACGCCCCGGTGCCGATGCTGGCGCGCACCTTCGGAGGTCATTTCAAGCACGATCGCATCGCACTCTTCGCGGAAGGCGCGGCGCATCAGGCGCTGCAGAAAAAAGCGCCCCGGCATCGACATGCGCATCGTGTTCGGCGTCGATTCATCGCCTACCTTGATGCGGATGGAATTCACGAGCGCTGTTTGATAGTGCGCTTCTTCGAGAATGGCGTTCACCATTTCCGTGACAGAGGATTTGCCCTTGGTGCCCGTCACCGCGACGATGAGCATCCCGCGCGAGGGATAGTGATAGGCGAATGCGGCGATTTCCGCGAGCGCAAAATGATACGCGGAGATAAGCGGATCCGGAATAAGCGAGCGGATGCGGGATTTCAGCGACATATCAGCGGCCCATGATTCTCAATGCTTCGCGCAGGCGCTCCGAGCCGCCCTCGATCTCTTTCGGCACTTTGCGGAGCGCATCGCGCGCCTCGATCGCGGAGTAGCCGAGTGCGCGCATTGCCTCCAACGCCTCTTCATCGCCCTGCAGCGCCGCGCCTGCGCCGGAAACCTCGACGCCGACTTTATCGCGCAGCTCCAGCACGATCTTCTCCGCGGTTTTTTTGCCGATGCCGGACACTTTGGTGAGGTATCCCGCATTGCCGTTCGAGATCGCGCTGCGTAGCGTCTCGACGAGCGCGATATCGAGGATCGCAAGCGCGGACTTCGGCCCGATACCGGATACGGTGAGCAGGAGTTCGAAGAGTTGCAGCTCTTCTTCGGTCGCGAAGCCATAAAGGTCGAGCGCGTCTTCCTTGACCGCGAGGTGCGTCCAGAGGCGTGCCTCTGATCCTTCGGCGAGTTGCGCGAGTTGCGCGCGTGTTGCGGCGACTTTGTACCCGACGCCGCCTGCGGAGACGATCGCGAATCCGGGGCGTTTTGCGGCGACGATTCCTTCGAGCTGGCCGATCATAGGGGCATCATACCCCGAAGTAGAACTGCGTTCACAACGGGGCAGGTCGCGGTTGCGGAATCGGCGCATACGGGGTAGTATCCGCGGACATGGCAAATACGAGTTCGGCAAAAAAGGCATATCGCGCAGCGCTCCGTCGCCGCGTTTTTAACGTGCGCCGCAAGACGACGATGAAGGATGCCGTGAAGCGCATGCAGAAACTCATCGAGACAAAATCATCCGACGCCGCGAAGTCGCTTCCGACCCTCCAGCAGGCGATCGACAAGGCCGCAAAGCACGGCACTATCAAGAAGAACACTGCAGCGCGCATGAAATCGCGCGTCGCTAAGCGCCTGAAGGCGCTCGCCTAAAGAAAAAACTTCCACAGCGGCTTTTCTGTGCTACATTTGTGGCGCAGTCGCCCTCGTCGTTCAATGGATAGGACGCAACCTTGCGGAGGTTGTAATGTAGGTTCGATTCCTGCCGAGGGCATAGAGAGCTTTACACATACCGCGTTCGTTTGAAGGCGCGGAGCAACGTATCATAGGGGAATGAGACCTGCGGCGCATTCCCGCGGAGTAATCACGCTGCCGCTTTTGGTCGCGATCGTTGTGCTTGGTATTGCCGGCGGCTACGTAATGAAAGAATCCGTGCCGCACACGTCGCAGCTCGCCGATGCGGGCTTGAGCATCGACAAATCGTCGCCGGAAAATTGCACGGCCGCTATTCAAAAAGCCGTACAGCTGCAAGGGCAAAATGACGGTCCCGCGACGTCAGTCGACACTACTAAACAAGAGGTACTCCAAAGCTGCTTCGGCGCTGTACTCAAAGATCCTGCAAATGCAAAAAAGCCCTATAAGGATACGGATTATAGATGTACCGGTCGTAGCGGCAGTGTCACCATTGATACCAGCGGAGCAAAGGCGGTGACGACGGCCGACGGCAGTCTACCGATGGGATCCTGCAAGGAAATAAAGGTGAACGGGTCTGATCCGAACAGACCTTCGGGTACTAATCAGACGAGCGATGTGGGTTCCGGCTCGGGGTCGGGCGGTTCGCCACCCTCTCCGCCTTCGCCTCCGGGCGGGTCCGGTTCGGGCAGCAGCCAGCCGCAACAGCAGGGGACGCCGGCCGTCGGCGATCTGCAGAAGCAATTTCAGGCGGCCGATCAGGCAGTGAAAGACCTCGAAGCGAAACAGACGCAAGCGATGAACGGAATCGGACAATTCACGCCGGAAGATCGTGAGGCACTAACCGACTTGCGCGCTACGCGTAGCAGCTATGAGGCACAGATACAGGAGACGATAGCAAATTCCAATCCCGCCTATACTCCGGGCGCGACCGCAAATACGCCGACAGCCAATACTGGCGATGGCGCGCCGGCACAAAATGCGAGCCTGAAAGACACCGTTTCTCTCAATCCAAACCAATATGCGCCGACCGGAAGCGGTTTCAATGCGGAGCCAAATGCACCTACGAATCCCTATAGTCTGACGGGCCCGCTCACTGGTGGGACATTTGGTACACCGACAGGCGCGCCCAACACATCAGCATTTGACGAGAATGGACTTAAAGATCCGAATGCATTCGCTGCAAGCCCCGCGAAGCTTCCAACCGCGACCGGCGATTGGGCGAGTATTGATCAGACGGATCGTTCATTCGTCTCACCAGATGAACGTGCCCGGCTCGATACGCTCAAAGCACAAGATGACGCGGCTGGCTTAGGGACAGCGCAGCCGCTCACGCCAGCAGAGCGCGCGGAGATGAATGATCTGCAGACTCGCCTTGATGAATCGACAGCCGCGCGGAAAACTGCGCTCGGTGAGGATACAAATCCCTTCGGCTGCTCGTCCGGCGGTCCGTGCAGCGCTCCGATACCGAATGCGAGACCCCAGGCCGCGAATCAAGCGGAAGCCTATGATCAATTCAATAATCTCGGTAATTCGAATCCGCAAACTCCCGATCAGATTAAACAAGCGCTCGGTATAACGCCGCAGCAATCGGCGGGCGGTCTTACCGAGCAGGAAAAGCAGACGCTCCTCAAATACGACCCTGATTCAGCAACACCACAACAGACTGCGGAGTATGAAGCATTGCAAAAGAAATTGGCGGCAAGCGGGACCGGCACCGGTGCAGCGACGGGGAGCAGCACCGGCACTCCGACGGGAACTGCTACCGGTTCGGGAACAGGCACCGCAACAGGCGTTCCGGCCGGATGCGGCGCGGGAAATCCAGCTGGTTGCGGACCGGTAACTAACGGCGCAGGAGGATCTTCAAAAGGATCTGATGCCTCCGGTGGCGCGAAACCGCTCGGTGTCGGCGGCGCACTTCCGGGCGCGGGTACCGGTACCGCAACAGGCAATAGTGGAGGAGACGATAAAAATAAAAATGAGAATGGCGGAAGCGGTTCGGGAACCGGCTCCGGTGGCGGCTCGGGATCAGGCGGCGGCTCGGGCGGCGGAA
>JAFAPB010000043.1 GCA_019247335.1 Candidatus Kaiserbacteria bacterium | reverse complement strand
GCCGAGCTTGATGTTCATAATTCGAATACGCTTTAGCTCGACCGCGCTCTGGCCGAAGGCGCCGCACATGCGCCGTATCTGATGTTTTTTGCCCTCGGTTATCACGATAGAAAATTTCTTCGCGCCCAATATCCTGACGGAGCTTCGCTTCGTTTCGTATCCGCCGATATCGACCGGCGCTTCCATGCGTTCTTTAAAATGCGCTGGCAGTTTGGTCAGCGTTAGTACTTGATATTCTTTCTCATGCTCATGTGCGGGGTTGAGCAGCGCGTCGGTCACACGGCCATCGTCGGTCAAAATAATGAGGCCGAATGAATCTTTATCGAGTCGACCGACGGGGAAGACGCCCTTCAGTGGAATAGCGTCCGCAATCTCTTTTTCGTCTCCCTGCGCGGAGTGCGTGATCACGCCGCGCGGCTTGTTGTACGCGAAGTAACAAAATTTCTGTGGTCGGAAGCGCACATCCACTTGGTCGCTCTCACGGACCTTATCGCCCAGCACCGCGCGACGCCCGTTGATCATGACGCGACCCTCCGTGATCCATTCGTCGGCCTCTCGCCGTGTGCAATATTTGCGCGCCGCGAGGTATTTATTGATGCGCATGGGGTACGTCTCTTCCATAGCAGCCGCATTCTGTCCCACTCCGGAGCTAGAAGCAACAGCGCCTTAGGATATTCGAATAAGTACTGTATAGTTTCTCCATGACTCGGATACCAGACATCGCGCCGCGCAAATCGCGTTCGCACAAGACGAAGAAGCGATTGGCGATCAAGGCCGCGATGCTCGCTGCCCGCGCCGCAAAGAAGCGCCGCTGATATGGCGAAGCGATACGCCGACTTCGAAGAGGCAAAGAAAAAGCCGGCGAAATTCAACTTTGATGAGGCAAAGATTGCGGCGACGCATGAAAGCCTCGCCGTCAGAAAACAGGCATTCATCGAATATTTTGAACGATTCGCCGAATTCCCGACGTATTTTTTCAATAACGAGCACGGACTCGATAAGCGCCTCCAGGAGACGATCGACGGACTCCTTTCCGACCCGGATACGACGACGGAACTCCGTGCCGGCATCGATGCCGTTTGTAAACGTTTGTCCGTCGCGTGAATATACAAAAGCAAAACGCCCGTCATGCGGGCGTTTTGCGCAAACCAAGTATTAGGCGCGGCTTACTTTGATAGCGTTCGGGCCTTTCGGTCCGTCGGCGATCTCGAAAGTGACCTTGTCACCCTCCTTGAGTTCGTTAAACGTGACGCCGACGAGCTCGTTGGAGTGGAAAAAGACATCTTTTTCGCGTCCTTCGACTTTGATGAACCCGAATCCTTTATCGGTGAGACGGGCAATAGTTCCTTCTTGCATGGCAATGAGAAAAATTCGTTTGTAATTGCATCAAGACAGGAGACTGGAGATGAAGCTCGATCCGTACTCCCCCTGGATCAGGCCCCGGTTTGACGTATCTACATTATCACGAATCAAACCTACTGTCAATGCGCTCGTTTTGTTATTCTGGAGACACGTATGAAAATTCTCTTCGTGTGCGAAGGCAATATCAACAGAAGCCAGATGGCTGAAGCCTTCATGCGTGCCGATGCCCCGGAGATCGATATCGCGTCCGCGGGCGTGTACGCGGATCATGCCGGCGAGTGCCTGAAAGACGTACCGGAAAACCCGGTCGATCTGATGAAAGACGCGGGCTTCGATATCGGGAATGCCCGCATCACGCAACTTACGCCGCAGATGATCGAGGGCGCTGATATGGTGATCCTGACCGGCCCCGTGCCGCGCGCGCCGCTCCCGCAATATCTGGCGGATTCGCCGAAGCTCGAGGCCTGGGACGTGCCCGATCCCGGCTATGAACAGATCTCACAGGAAGACGCCCGCGATCTTATTCAGAAAAAAGTGCGCGGGCTCGCGGCGCGGTTGCACAACAAAGAAGAGTGATTTTGTTATACTCCCGTCATGAAGATCACCAAGCTCGGCCACTGCTGCCTCCTTATCGAAGACAAAGGACTCCGCATCCTCACGGATCCCGGCTCGTACTCGACGGCGCAAAACGATCTTAAAAACATCGATGCTATTTTGATCACACACGAGCACGGCGACCATTTGCATGTCGAATCACTGAAAGCGGTGCTCGCGAATAATCCGAGCGCGCGCGTCATTACGAATACGGCGGTCGGCAAGATACTCGCGGCCGAGAATATCGCATTTGAGATTATCGAAGGTACGGCCGCAGGCATGATCGGCGAGATAGCGATCGAGGCGCGCGACGGGAAGCATGAAGAGATTTACGGCGATATGGGACAGGTGCAGAACACCGGATATCTCATCGCGGAAAAACTGTTTTATCCGGGAGACGCGTACACCGCGCCCGGTGTCCCGGTCGACATCCTCGCGCTTCCTGTTGCGGGGCCGTGGTGCAAGATACCCGAGGCGATCCGCTACGCGCTCAAGATAAAGCCACGCGTCGCTTTCCCCGTACATGACGCGATGCTGCAGAAAGAGCGCGTCGGGAGCGCGTATTTTGCGCCACAAAAGGTATTGCCCGAAAACGGCATCGAATTTACGCCGATCGCGGATGGCGAATCGCGCGATTTTTGACCATGGATATCAAGCGTCCGGCTTCCAAGCAGCCGCTTCCGGAAAATGCGAAGAAAGTATTCAGCGGCACCTTGTTCGATGTCTATCAGTGGGATCAGAAAATGTATGACGGCTCCACGGTCGTATTTGAGAAATTGAAGCGGCCGGACACGGTTACTGTATTTCCCGTTTTGCCCGACGGTAGGATATTACTCACCAAGCAGGAGCAGCCAGGAAAGGCGCCCTTTATCGGGGCGGCCGGCGGTCGTGTTGACGACGGGGAAGACATTCTCGCTGCGGCGAAACGCGAGCTTCTGGAAGAGACCGGCTACGAGGCGGGTAATTTTGATCTGTGGATGGCCGATCAACCCATATCAAAGGTAGAGTGGGCCGTATATGTATTTATCGCAAAAGGCGTTCGCAAAGTAGCGGAGCCGCATTTAGATGCAGGCGAGAAAATAGAACTCATGTCTGTCTCGTTCGACGAATTCCTTCGTCTCGCCACCGAAGATCATTTCATCGATAAGGAGATTCTCGCGCGCGTCCACGAAGCGCGGCTAGATCCGAATAAGATGGAGGAACTTCGGCGGCGATTCTCTTTATGAAGTATTGGCTGATGAAGACCGAAGGTAGCGAATATTCGCTCGAGGATCTGAAACGAGACAAACGGACCGCGTGGGAAGGAGTTCGCAATTTTCAGGCGCGCAATTTTATGCAAGAGATGCGCGAAGGCGATCTCATTCTCTTTTACCATTCGAGTTCCGAAGTAAACGGGGTCTATGGGATCGCGAAAGTCGCTGCGATCGCACATTCTGACAAAACGCAATTTGATCCGCAGAGCGATTACTTTGAGAAACGAGCGACCAAAGAAAAGCCGGTCTGGTACTGCGTTGACATCGAGTTCGCAAAGAAATTTGCAAAGCCGGTCACGCTCGCTGAACTTAAGAGCGATCCGAATCTCGAAGGCATGCGGGTGCGCGAGCGCGGCTCGCGGCTTTCAGTGCAACCCGTTTCAGAATCGCATTTCAAGCGCGTCGTCGCGCTCGGGCGTTAATCGTGCACGGTCACCGGGGTGCCGAGATCGGCCCACTCGTACAGCTTGCGCGCGGAATCGAGTGGCAGGTTGACGCAGCCGTGCGACCACTGTTCGCCGAAATGATCGTGCCAGTATGCGCCGTGGATCGCGCCGCCCTCATTCGTGAAGTAGAGATCCCACGGCACGCCCGGGAGATCGTATTCCTGATCGCTGATCCCCGGGATAGGGCCCTGCATGTAGCGAGTGGGCGACTTGCGATAGATCACGAATTGGCCGCGTGGCGTCGGCGTGAGATCGAGTCCGGTGGAGACCTTTTCTTCCATAAAGAGCGTGTCGCCCTCATACGCGTAGAGCTTTTGTTCGGAGCGGTCGACGACGATGCGCTTGTTCGTTGACGGATGCGATCCGGCCGGGAGATCGCTCGCCGCCTCGCTTTGAAAGACCCGTACATAGTCGCCGGCAACATAGAGATCGCCGGCGAGACGATCCGGATAGCGGATCCACTCATTGAACACGATCTTGTACCAATCGTGGCCGTCGGCGGTAACAGGATTCGGATCGACCTCCAGAACGATGCCTTTGCGGAGCTTCAGAACGGCGGGGTAGTCGGTACCCGGACCCGAGCGCGCATTTACGCACGTGCCGCCCCAGTACGGCCCGCAGCTGTCGGTGACTTCGATGTAGGTCGCTATCTTCGGCTTCGACGGCTCTGGGGCCGCAGGCGCAGCCGGGGTAGTGCTCGTAGCCGTACCGTCGTCGATCGGATCGGTGAGGTCCGATATGTCGCCGGCGACCGGAATCGCGAGCGAGGTGCGTTCGGTGAGATGCCAGACCGTAGCGAACGCGAGCACGGCGACAAACGCCACCGCGAGCGACGCCAGAAGTACCCGATTTTGCCGAACGAAACCCATATTTGGGCATTCTATGTATTTTTACCCCGTGCACAACTTTTTCTCGCGCCGCCGCGAGAATGCAGATAAGCTATGTTCATGATCAGCGAGATCGTTCGTGCGCTTCGAAATATTGGATGGTTTTTGCTGCGCTTCCTGATGTGGTTCACGATCTCGACCGTCGTTTGGTTCGTTATCGTGCTCTTTATCGTTTTTTATCAAAATGCGATCGAAGGCGATGTGTACACGAGCGGCGCATACAGCGGAGACCATTTTACGGTGATATATGACAGCGTGCCGGAGAAAAGCGCTGAATTGGTTGAACAGGATCTCGAGCGCAACCGGCAGCGCATCATGGACGATTTCGGTGTCGAATCGATGCCGCACGTTATCGTTCGCCTCTATCCGCCGGGCAGCAGAGAATTTCGCGACGCCGGGATCAACATCAGCGCCGACACCAACGGCTTCGTCCACCCCGCGACGCTCGACACCATACACCTCCTCTGGAAGCCGCAGCGAACACCGTGGCACGTGGCGCTCACCGGCACGACCGATCTCGACGTGCTTGAGAAAAACGCGCAGCATGAATTCGCGCACCTCGTCATGTACAACCTGCTCTACGAAGATGCGCTCGCTGCGCGCGAGGTGACCTCGCGCGCCAATTGGGAATATTCCTGCAAATACACTGGCCTTTCCTTTTGCAAGCCGCTCGATTCGTGGCTCGACGAAGGTCTCGCGCAATATGAATCGGGCTACATTACGGTGAAGACGATCGCCGACTATCCTGATCGTGCCGATACGCTCGCGCCGACGACCTTTACGGGCGATGACCGCTATATTTTCGGTGATCTTGTCGGCGAGTATATTGTCGAGCGGTGGGGAAAAGCGGGCCTTAAAAAGATCGTGGAGGATCGCGGGGACCTCATAGCAGCCTTCGGTGAGAGTGATGATGAGTTCAACAGCGGTTTCCGCGCATTTGCGCGCCCACGCGAGGCGGAGCTCATGCAAAAATATGGCGACCAAATAGGCAAATCCTTGCAATAACCGCAAAGCGTTGTGTAATAACGGGACTTTTAAGATTCGCCGTTCCCGTTCGTCAGCATATATACGCCGCATCCGAGCGGCGCTATTAGCAGGTAATTACAATCGTCATGAACACTACAAGAATCATCACAGCCGGCACCGTAGCCGCGGCGCTTCTGACCGCGACGCCGGCGCTCGCCGACGACCACGGCCAGGACAACAATCACGGCCTCAACTTCGGCGCAAAGATATCAGTCATGGCGCATGAGAAAGACCATGCGGCTACGACCAGCTTCGGCAAGATCGTCAGCCAGCTTGCTCATTCGATGAATGGCAAGCACGATGGCAAAGACAAAGATCACGCGACCTCGACGGTCAGCGATAAGAGCGTGATCAACGGTACGGTGACTGCGCTTAACGGCGCCACGTTGACCGTCACGGGTACGAACGGCACCGTCTATACGGTGAATGCCGCGAATGCCTCGGTCAACGGCGACACGAACACCGCGATCGCGCTCGCCGGCATCCAGTCGGGCGACCGCATCGAAGTGAAGGGCACGCTCAACGGCAGCGTCATCACGGCTACCAAGATCAACGATAAGTCGCTTCTTGAGCGCAACGTGATCCAGAAGCTCAACAACGTGCGCATCGGCGTCATCTCGAGCGTCACGGGCGGCGGGTTCAATCTCTCCGGCCTTTTCGGCGCGGGTTCGACCACGGTAACGACGAACGCCTCTACGACCTATAAGGTCAAAGGTCAGGCGACTACGTCGACCGCGCTCGCCAATGGCCAGCTCGTCGTCGTGCAGGGTACGCAAGCGAACGGCTCCTTCGCCGCCTCGCTCGTCCGCATCGTGAATGTCGGCGCGAACTTCTTCGAGCATCTCTTCAACCTGTAACCAGGTACATCGGCGGCCCCGCTCTCGCGGGGCCGCTTCTCGCATTTGACTCATGCCGCACAGTTGTCATTATGACGCTTTACAACGTAAACGGCTCACTATGATCATCTCGCTTATTATCGGCATACTTCTCGGGGGCGTCTCCGTTCTTTTCGTGCTTCAAAATTTCGCCGTTGTCACCGTGACCTTTCTCACGTGGGAATTCAGCGCATCGCTCGCGCTCATCCTGCTCGCGACACTCATCTCCGGCATCGTTATTACACTGCTCGTGCTTTTGCCGAGCGTGATTCGCGACGGCCTCTATGTATCATCGCTCAGAAAGCGCATTACAGAACTCGAGAACGAAAATCTCCGCCTCAAGCAGACGGTGCCGCCCGCGCAGCCGACACAAACAGTATAGAAAAACGGGGGCCTCGCGGCCCCCGCTCCGTAAGATCGCAAGCGCTAGTCGCGTTCGGGCTCGTTGATATGCACCGCAACGAGCGGGCTGACGAGACGCCCGACATTCCGAAGGACTGGCCACAGATCGCCACCGGGGATGTGGAGCTCGGGGATCCGTTTGACCTGGATCACGGCCCACTTCTTTGGAAGCGATTCGAGCGCACCGCGCTCGTGTACTTCGCCCCGGATCTCGTTCACCACGCAGCCGTGAATGCGCCCGCCGAAGCTCTCGATGATCCGCGACACCTCGATGCCTTGCAGGACCGGCGCGAGTTCCGGCTTGCAGACGATGATGTACGAAGCATGTCGGAGCCACTCGAGCGCGCGTTCGATCCGGTGGCAGTAGAAGTCGACCTTCGCGATGTACTCGCCCGTGAGGAACGCGGCGATGTCGCCCCACTTCACGTTGAGAACGGCGAGCGCGATCTTGCCGGTCGACCGCATGTTCCGCAGGCTCCGCATGGAAGCTTCCGCATTGTTGAGAAGCAGCTTCAGCCCCGCGGTCGGCTCGACGTCGATGATGACGTTCGCGAGCCGGCGCTTTTCCGCCTCGTGCAAGAGCGCGACGATCGACATGAACTTCTGCACCGTCGTGATGTCGACGATGATCCCGAAGAACTTGAGCGCCATGTCGAGGATCGCGATGCCGCCTGAATCAGCCGGAAACTGTGCGAAGTAACCGTCGAGCGGCTTGTCTGTCGCTTTCCAATCCGCGATGTTCACGTACTTGGCCGGCTCCACGACCGCGACGTCGAGATTGTGCGCGACCTCGCAGAGACTATTGATCGGCAGCTGCTTCTCGAAGCCGAGCGTACGCATCACATTGTGTCCGCCATCCGTGTCTAGAAGGGCGGTGCGCTCTCCCTCGTGCGCGAGGAAGGCGGCGAGCGAGGTGGCAATGAGCGTCTTGCCCACGCCGCCCTTCCCGCAGTCCATAACGACTCTCATCTTTTCCCCCTGGCATCTTCACTAATCGGCACAGTACCGTGTCTCGCAGGTCGTAGGCAAGCGGCGTGATAGCATGCCGAAATGCTCGTCGATGACATCGAAATGCGCCTCATCGCGGGAGCAGGCGGGAAAGGCGCGGTCGCGTTCAATAAGGTGCCGCTCATGCTGGGACCGACCGGCGGCGACGGCGGCCGCGGCGGCAGCATTTATTTTGAGGCGATCGCGGATATCGACGCGCTTCGGCCTTTTGCAAGCCGCAAAGAGATCAAGGCGCAGGACGGCGGCAACGGCCGCGGACAGTTCGTCGATGGCAAGGACGGCGCGGATCTGATATTGAAGATCCCTGCAGGCACACGTATCACGAATCTAGAGACCGGTTTCTCGCGCGAGCTCACGCACGCAGGCGAGCGGATGCTCGCGGCGGGCGGCGGCAACGGCGGTCGGGGCAATTTCAAATTCCGCTCGTCGATCAATACCTCGCCGCGCGAATTCGAAGAAGGAAAACCGGGTGACAGCGCGTACTACCGGCTTGAGCTGTTGCTCATTGCGGACGTCGGGCTGGTCGGATTGCCGAACGCCGGCAAATCATCGCTCTTGAATGAATTGACCGCCGCGAAGAGCCGCGTCGCGGGCTACGCCTTTACGACGCTCGAGCCGCATCTCGGCGCGTACTATGGTTTCATCATCGCCGACATCCCCGGACTTATCGAAGGCGCTTCCGAAGGCAAGGGGCTCGGTTTCAAGTTCCTGCGACACATCGAACGTACGCGAACGCTCTTCCACCTTGTCTCCGCAGAATCAGACGACGTCGCGCGCGATTACCGTATCGTGCGCGATGAGCTCGGCAAATATGATCCGACCCTCCTTTCAAAAGACGAATACGTCTTTCTTTCGAAGACCGATGCGGTTTCTCCCGATGAATGCAGCAGCAAATTGGAAGAACTAAAAGCAGCCGGCGTAAGGGCAATGCCTATATCGATGCTCGATCCGGATTCGATCGAACAGGTCAGGAAATTGTTGAATCGATTGAAGGACGCG
>JAFAPB010000081.1 GCA_019247335.1 Candidatus Kaiserbacteria bacterium | reverse complement strand
GCCTGCGACGAGCCAGTCGAAGATAATATTGTGCACGCGATCGAACCACGGTTCTTGCGCGAACATGCGCGGGTCATAGTACTTGTCGAAGACGATCGCGTAATTCTCCTGTCCCCATCCGAGGAACGGCCGTTCCTCTATGCCCTTCCAGGCGATGGACCAGTTGAGGAAGCGTGCCTTTACCGTGTTGTCAGAGGTCGAGATCGTCGCGAGGCGCTGCAGGAAGCCGATCTTCTGCACCCAGGCGGCGTCGCGAATGAGCCAGAAGCCGCCGACGGCGATGACGAGCGCGACGACGGTGCCGACGGCGATGCGCCAGGCCGTACGGGACTGACTCGCCTGGAAAAGGACGAGCGCTGCCGCGACGAAGGCGCCGAGCGCAAGGCCGATGATCGTGCCGCGCGTACCGGTGAAGAAGAGCGCCAGCGTGTCGAGCACGATCACGGCGCCGTACGCGAGCGAGATCGGCAGCCGCTCACCCGGCCGGCGCTCAAGCCACTGCTGCGACCAGAGCATCGCGGCGATGAATATATGGAAGAGCATGTACGCGGCGAGGTAGATCGGATTGCCGAAGGTGGCATCGATGCGTGCGGCAAGTCCCGAGGCGCCGCCTTCGCCGAGTGCGGCGATGCCGGCGACCTGCAAAAAGCCGTCGATCGAGAGATACACCGAGACGCCGAGCGAGATCCAGAAAAGCCAGCGCCAGAGCTTCTCCGTCGTCATCATCGACGCGGCGACGAAGACGTACGCGAGGAGGTGGATGAGCGTGATCCAGCCGTCCATGCGCTCGTAGTTGCTCCAGATGCTCTTAAACGGATTTACGCCCTGCAGATCGGCGATGAGGATGATGAGCACAAATGCGGTCAGCGCCGCGAAGACCCACGAGCGGCGCGGACGGTACTTTGCATCGATAAAAGCGAGCGCCAGCCATGCGCCCGTGATGATTTCGACGATAAAACGGAAGGTGAAGTTCTTCCCCGTGATATACGGAAAGAAGAGGTTGTAAATGAAATGGACGCCGTCGGCGACGATGAGGGGCACGAACGGGAGAGCGAATATGCCGCCGATCACGATCCAGCGGAGCGTCTTTTCAAGCGTGGTCATGGGCGGAATTGTAGCACTCGGTGCAAGCGGCAACCAGCGCTAGAGAACGGGCGTTTTTTGCTCGACCGAGGCGTTGAGAGCGACCAGGTCGGGGCGTTTTTTGAGAAAGACAACCACGTCCTGCGCGGAGAAATCGGGGTTCTCGGGATAGAGCGCGTCGTATACGGCACCGATGAGCCGGTAATCCGCTTCGGTATCCAGCGTGAGGCGCAGATCCGGCCAGCGCATTTCCCCTTCCGCTTCCCAATTCGCCAGTTTGAATTTCTCCGGCTGCGAACGGATCGAATATCCCGCATGCTCGCGATAGGCCGGCGCGGAGTCTTCCGCAGCAGCACGACGGAGCGTCGCAAAGTTGTATGCACGAACGTCGAAGCCGACCGGAAAGGTCTCGACGAACTCATTGCTTGCGCAATCCGCGCCTTCTTTTTCCAACAGCTTCACACACTGATCGATGAGCCGCCAGTCGACAAGCGGCGAATCCGCCATGCCCTGCACCAGTATCTGCGCTCCGTGCGCTTCGCCCGCCTCGACGACGCGACCCAGCACGTCGTCTTCACTTCCGCGGAAATACGCGCAGCCGAGCTCCTCACAGAGCGCGACGACGGAATCGTCCGCCGCGTTTGTCGTCGTCGCGACAACGACCTCATCCGTATAGCTGCTTCGACGGTGCCGTTCGATCATATGTTGCATCACGGGTTTGCCCGAAAGCGGCATCAAGATCTTCCCCGGCAGCCGCGTCGAAGTCATTCTTCCCTCGATCGTCGCCACTACCTTTCTACTTCCCATCATAAAAACGGATCGTTTTCTTTAGGACTTCTGCCTGCGCCTCCGCGCGCGACCAATCCCAATAATTGGTCTTGAACGCGAGTATCTGTGGCTGCACTTTTTCGGCGACAGGGCAGAGACCTACCGCAAATCGCTGCATCTCTCCTTTATACGTGGCAGCGATCACGGCTTCTTTGCCCGCAAAATTGCGCGTCGCATCCTGGAACATCGGTTCAAGATACGAGAGCTTCCACGCGGCGTAGATGCCGTCGCCGCCGAGCTCCATAAATTTCTTGCGAAATTCCTTCCACGGAATATCCTCGCGCACGAGGCGCAGCGGCAGCGACCAATAAGAATGCTCGCAATCCGCCGGCGTTTTCTGCGGTACGAGCCATTCGCATCCATGGATCGCTTCAAGGAAAAGATTCGCAACATCGATCCGGCGCTGCACGAGCTCCTCCGCGTGCTCAAGCTGCCCGAGCGCGACCGCCGCGCAGAGCTCCGACATGCGGTAGTTGTAGCCCATCTGCACGTGCCGCGAAAAATCCGGCGCCTGGATGTCGTCTTTCGTGATCTTGCCAACGTTGCGCGAGACGGTCGAGTAGCCGAGCACGGAAAAGCGCCGCACCGCATCCGCAACATCCGGATCGTCGGTGCATACCATGCCGCCTTCGCCCGCCGTTACGTGCTTCGTCGCCTGGAGGCTGTAGCTCGAAAGATCGCCGATCGAGCCGATCGTCTTTCCTTTGTAGGTCGACATGAAGGTCTCCGCATTGTCCTCGATCACCTTGATGCCGTGCTTTCTGGCAATCGCCATGATGGGATCCATATCCGGCGAGAGCCCGTAGAGCGCGATCGTCATGATCGCCTTCGTGCGCGGCGTAATAAGCCGCTCGATCGAATCCGGATCGATCTGGAGCGTATCCTCGCGCACATCCGCAAAAACGGGCACCGCATCGGCCTGCAGGATGGCAAAAGCCGGCGACGACATCGTGAGCGGCGTCGTAATGACCTCGTCACCCGCGCGGACGCCCGTAGCATAGAGCGCGCTGTGCAGGGTCGCGGTGCCGTTCACATGCGCGATCGCGAATTTGGTGCCGACCTTTTCGGCAAAGGCCTGCTCGAAGCGCCGGAGCATCCCGGGATTTTTGGTATTAGAAAAGTCGCTCGCGAGCACCTCTTCGACGTATTTACGTTCCGCATCCCCGATGCGCCGTATCGTAGGCTTGCCCATGGCCCACACGGTACCACATTCGTCTCATTCAGCCGATGACCTCCGGAGCAGCGCTGTACGCAGAGCGAAGCGACAGATGTCGATGAATATTGAAACCCTTTTTGTTGACGCCTGTCGGATCTTCGTAGCGCCCCACATAGATGTGATCGCCATTGTGATCGGTGTCCGCGGTCCACAGGAAATCGTGTCTCCAGAGCGCTTCTCCCCTTAAGAGATACCACGCAAAGAATGTGAATGTCAGCGTGAGCGCGCTTGGAAATCGCTCGCCCACGAGCGACGCTACGATCTCCGCCGGCGCCTTCGCGCGTGTCTCTTCGAGTACGCTTTTTCGTATCAAATGCCATGTACCGTCGAGCGACGCTTTCGACGCGAAATCTTCTTTGAGATACCAATCCTGGTTGTACATGCACGGCTCATTCGTCGGGTCGACGCCGAATTGCTCGCGAAACCAATTGATCGTGATCTCCGGCGCTTTCGGCGTCAGTATCAAGAGGTGCGTCTCTGCGTGCGCTGCGAGCACGTCTTCGGAAAACGGCACGGGAGACACGGAAAGCGCGGGAAATGAAAAGGGCCTGGGCAGTGTCGCCAATTCCTCGGGGCCTATGGTCGGGATTCTTTCCATATGAGATATTCTATCCCCTCTTCATACGTCGCGACATGACCCTTCGCGGCGTACTCATCGATCTTCTGCAGCTCGCTCGGCAAGAGATCGATGCGGCGTCCGTGGCCCGTCTCGCCGAGCCACCCGGCAGCGCGCGCCGGCGCATTGATGAGCGCGAGCTCAAGCCGCTCCTCATACATCCGCTTCAGGAACGTGAGGAACGCGCGATACTGATGATAATTCGACGCGACGATGATAAGCGATTTCCAGCCGCGCTCTTTGGCGATATTCAAGACCTCGACCGCTTGGTCGCGCGTATGCCGTGAGCGCTCTTCCAGCACGATCGCATCTTTCGGTACGCCGCGCTCGCGCAGGGTCGGCATCATCTCTTTCGCCGGCACCGCGTATTCGAGCTTGGATGTATCTCCGCCGGAGAGCACGACCGTCGGCGCCCATCCTTCTTTATAGAGGCGTGCGCCTTCCTCGGCGCGTACCAATAAATCCCCTTCAAGTACGACGATCGCGTCCGCTTTCCGCAGCGGGTCGCTGCCAAGCATCGCGATAAAGATCTCCCGTGGACTCATGCGATATCTTCCCAGCAGATCGGCGCGCCGGCCTTGAGCGCTTTTTTGAGCATTTTGCCGACGATCACATCTTTGTATTTCGGATAGATGCCGAGCGCAGGGCGCAGTTCGACGATGTCGTTCTTTTTCAGCATCGCGCCTTTCGCAAGATCACGCGCTGCGGTGAGGCCGCGGCGCTGCACGATCACGGTCTCTGATTCTTCTGCTACGACTTCTTTCACGCCGGTGCCCATCGCCTTTTCGAGATTGCGCGTGCGCTCGATCATCTTTGCGAATTCGTCCGGTTCCATGGAGTGCGGATGATCCGGGCCTTTGAGCTTTCTGTCGAAGGTGAAATGCTTTTCAATGACGCTCGCGCCGAGCGCGACCGATGCGAGCGGCAC
>JAFAPB010000061.1 GCA_019247335.1 Candidatus Kaiserbacteria bacterium | reverse complement strand
CGTCCTTTATCTATAGTGCCTGTTCGAGGAGCCGACAAACGGCTCTTTTATTCGCTTTATCGAGAATGACGCCCAGCACGTCGATTTGATATTCGGCTCTACTTCCGGCCGACTCTATGTAGAGCTCTGCGGTACGACAGAGTTTTGCTAGTTTCCGCTGATCTACGAGATCCTCGGGCTGATGGCTCATTTCACGTGACACATCTCCCTTGCTTTCACGTGAAATAGTCTTTACCAGGTACTACTCAATGCAAGGGGTTATACACACTGTACAAAGTTAAACCCTCTCTTTAGGATAGAGAGATTAGAAAATAACCTTATTTAGAGCCATTTATGGACAGTTTTCCTATCAATCCCCTTAGAGAAGCAATGAAAAGCTTAAGCACGAATGCAAAGGCACGTATGGAACCTACGGATTATCTAGAAATGCTATTTAACGAGCAAATAGCAGTTCTCGTGAATGTCTTAGCCGAGAAATACGGCTTAGATACTAATCTTTTTTATGATCGCCTAACTGCACGGATTTCGGAGTTGAACGAAGAGGTAAAGAAACGGCCGATAAAATAGTGGCTGTCATAAAGGAAATTGCCTCATTGTACAACAATAAACCCTTATTCCTAGCAATATTACCTCTTGATGTCTTTTCCATAAACCCTGTGGATTGATTAGTTCCATCTTTACCTCAACAAAATGAATTATGCCCGATTTCTCCGCAATGATGTCAATCTCGCCCCATGGTTTTAAGTAATTGCGATCAATAATTCTGAAACCTTTGCGCTCCAAATATTGGGCAGCTATGGATTCCCCCATATCGCCGATAGGGCGCCTATACATTGCGTAAGTATAGCGCCTGGGAAGTCTTTCACGGGAAACGTCATATAGTGTTTCTAAGTAATCTATATAATATGGCTTAAAATAACGATATTATATGAAACGGACATATTTATACCTCGAAAAAGACGTCCTTTATCCACATGTCCACAGAGTTTTCCACAGTTTCGATTTTAAGCCATAAAATTTGGCTTAAAAACTTGCTATTTGTCCGATAGACGGCTTTTAACAAGTCACATAGAATCTTGACAAGGTCCGTGAATTAACGCGCTAAAAATCGCAGCTTGACGCCCAAGCGGCACCGTAATAGGTTTTGCGCAACATATGAATATCGCGAGCAAAACCAGGGGACTCATCGCGGCTTTTGCCCTTGCAGCGGCTTTTCTTGTTCTTCCGACGATTTCTCTCGCCGCAACCGACGCGACGGTTCATACATCGCAGATCCTTCCGCCTGGCGGTGCGACATGCGAGGCGCTGACCGTCTCATCCGTAACCCCCTATATTTACGACGGGGCGCTCCATTCATTCGATATTGTCATACCTGACAGCTCTTATGTAGCAATCGGCGGGTCAGTAGGAAACACTATCGTTCCATTCCAATACATGACTCGAGCGACGACTCCCGACGGTCAGCTTCGCGTCCATGTAGATATCAATACGACTCCAATAGGGAAGAGCCTCCCGGTTTCTGTGACGTTGCTCTCGTCGCGCCCTGGCGCCCCCACATGCGCATCTACCGTGTCGTTCATGTTGACCGGTAGCAACGTATCCTCGGGTTCAGGAACCGGTATGGGAAATACCAGCGGCTCCGGTACGGTCTCGCAGCCTGTTTCTTCGAATAGCGGGTCCGGCCGTTCAAATAGCGCCGGCGGAAGCACCGCAAATACCGGCACAGCTGGCGGCACCAAGACGAGCGGAAGCAGCACGTCCGCGAGCTCCACGTATACGGCACCTGGTTTCATGTCCGATACCTGCAGCCGCTCGGGTGCGTACCAACTCTGGTTTATCCTGCTTGCGATATTCGTCCTCCTTACCGCCTTCGCGGCATTCTCGCAGCCACCGCTTGCGCAGAAAAGCCCGGCCATCCCGGTAGCCCTCATACTGATCCCGCTCATACTCCTCATTGGCTTCTGGTACTTCGCGCCGATGTGCCGCGCAGCGACTTGGATCCCCGTTGTCCTTTTGATCATCGCGATCGCGGGTCTCTTGGTCGCATTTCGCGAATCGCGCGAGGCAATGCTCCCGATGCTGCTTAATGCAACGCCAACGCCGCCTGCAGTGAAAGCAGAGGCGCCGAAGCCCGTGCCGCAAAAGCCCGTCACCCCGACGACGTCCGCGAAACCGATAGACCAAAAGCCGATACAGATGCCGGCAGCGAAGACAACCCCTCCGCAACAGAATCAGAAGCCGGGCGAGCAGCCGAAGAAGTAATTGCTGCCGAAATTCGATAGGGTATAATCGCTCTGCATTCGAAAGCAGCAGAGGTCGGGCAGAATGCGAGCACGGTCCGATTGACGCAGTTCGAAGAATGCGGGTATGGTTCAATGGTAGAACATCTGGTTGCCAATCAGATGATGGGAGTTCGATTCTCCCTACCCGCACCAAAACGTGTCAGTGAGCGCTAACAAATTTAGAGCGAGTCGTGATACGATGACTCAATGCTTAAGGAATTACAGGATATTGGCTTGTCAGAGAAGGAAGCACGGGTCTATATGGCCGCGCTTGAGCTAGGGGAAACGACCGCCGAAAAACTCGCGAAGCAAGCGCAGGTCAATCGATCGACGACCTACGTGCAGCTCGAATCGCTTATGCAAAAAGGGCTGATCAGCATGCACGAGCATGGCAAGAAGACGCATTTTTGCCCCGAATCGCCCGAGATCTTGCGCCGCCTCATCATCAAACAAAAAGGTGATCTTGAAGCAAAAGAAACCCTTCTCGACACGCTCCTTCCCGGCCTTGTGCAGCAATTCGAGGGCGCCGGCGAGCGACCGGTCGTTCGATTTTTCCCCGGGAAAGAAGGGATCACCGGAGTGCGCGAAGAAATACTTTCTGCCAAGAACAAAGAGCTCCTCGTCATTTTCTCATCCAACAACATGTCGCGGCTCTACAACGAAAAGGAACTCGACGACTATACCAACCGTCGCGCGCAGGTCGGCATTCGCTCCCGAGCTATCTACACCAACAAGCAATATTTTGATTCCGCGCGCGGCAAATTGAGCGACCGGCGCTTCGTGAAGAATCTCCCGATCATCATTGATATACGAATCTTTGATGACAAGGTCGCTATTTTCTCACTGGAGGGGAGTCCTTTTGCACTCGTTATTGAAAACAAACAGATGGCGATGAGCGTGCGTTTGATATTCGATTTCCTTTGGGGAAGCGGAGAGCGACCGACGAAATAATCAGGCAAAAGAAATGGGGGTCAACAGCGAGCAATTGCTGGACCCCCGTGTTCATGTGCACCTCGCCGCTTTTTAGAGGTGGATTTCCGGGTGATGCCTGGCTGGGGATTAATACCCCCGGTCAGACGCGCCGATCAATGGCGCCTAGTCGTCCCCGATACTCGGTGGCTTCGGCGTAATGTCGTCGCCGATCTGACGAATCACTTCCTTGCTCGCGTTCGCGAGCGACGTGAGTTTGTGCATGACTGCACCTTCCTTTTCGTAAACCTCTTCGGGGACATCCCCAGGCAGGCTTTTCATCACCCGAGAGGTCGCCACGTTTGCGGCTCACTCCTGCAGACAGGCTATCATAGTCAATCAGAATTGGCAATCACTTTAGTATTCTAAAGTGGATATGTTATACAAAACAAACTACATTTTGTGTCAAATATGGCTCTATATAGAGCCAAAAACTACTTTTCCACATATAGTTTGTCAGTAGTCTTTGACATTAATTACCCTGTGTATATGCTGCGACTGTTTATGATAAATAACAACAACGGACCGCCGAATTACTAGGTAGCGTGCGATTAACAGTTCACTGCGGGTATGAGAAATAGATTCAACCACGGGCCGCCGCCCGAAGACGGGGAAGACAGCGTAGGAATTGGTATTACTGACTAACAAATCACTATGACACGCAACTATGGACCGCCGGGCGATGGGAACTAGGACCCATCGCGCCGGGATAGCTCAGACGGCAGAGCACCAAGTTCGGAACTTGGCGTCGGAGGTTCGATCCCTCCTCCCGGAACAATCGCAAAAGGCGCCGCAAGGCGCCTTTTGCACTACCCAATGCTCTCGCCAGGATTCGAACCTGGAATAGCAGTTCCGAAGACTGCCGTGATATCCGTTTCACCACGAGAGCGTCGCGTCTATAATGCACTACAATGCCTCCCATGAAAACCGCGGAGCTTCCCGTACCGTCCGTTGTCCGCGGCGTTGTCGACGCGCTCAAGGGCGCCGGCTATGAGGCGTACCTCGTCGGCGGATGTGTTCGCGATCTGCTACTGAATCGCGAGCCGAAGGATTGGGACGTAACAACCAATGCGCGCCCGGAAGCGATACAGGCGCTCTTTCCGGAGACCTTTTACGAAAATGATTACGGCACGGTCGGCGTGGTCACCGATTCGGCCGATCCACGCCTCAAAGTTATAGAAGTCACGCCGTATCGCATAGAAGGCGCATATTCCAATGCGCGACACCCTGACGATGTGAAGTTCAGCGATACACTCGCTGATGATCTCGAACGACGCGATTTTACGATCAATGCGATCGCATACGATCCGACGACGGGCGAGATCGTCGATCGGCACAACGGGCGCATCGATCTCGAGCGCAAAGTCGTGGCAAGCGTCGGCGAGCCTGGGAAGCGTTTCGCCGAGGACGCGCTCCGGACCCTTCGTGCGATCCGTATCGCGGCCGAGCTCGATTTCGTCATTGATGCCCAGACCGCCGCTGGCATCGCCGGCAATGCGGCCCAGCTTGCCAAGATCTCTCGCGAGCGGGTACGCGATGAATTGGTACGCATCGTCGAGAGCCCGCGCCCCATGCAGGCGCTCTATTTGGCGCAAAAATTGGGCCTTTTACGCTACATTATTCCCGAACTCGAAGAAGGGATCGGTTGCGCACAGAATCAGGCGCACTCCTTCGATGTATTCGAACATCTGATGCGAAGCCTCCAGCATGCGGCCGATAAAGGATGGTCCCTCGAGGTCCGTCTTGCAGCGCTTTTGCACGATATCGGCAAGCCGGCGACCCGCGTTTGGTCTGACGATAAGAACGATTGGACCTTTCATGGCCATGACGTGGTTTCCGCAAAAATGGCAAAGCGAATTTTGCAGGACCTGAAATTCCCGAAAGATCTTACAGAACGGGTAGTGGCGCTCGTACGATGGCACATGTTTTTTTCAGACCCAGACGTCGTTACGCTCGCGGCCGTGCGTCGCGTTATCGCGCGTGTCGGCACCGAGCATATTATGGATCTTTTGAATCTGCGCGTCTGCGATCGTATCGGCACGGGTCGCCCCAAAGAACATCCGTTTCGCCTACGCAAATATATGTCGATGGTTGATGAGGCAATGCGCGACCCGATATCGGTCGCCATGCTGAAGATCGACGGTACCAAGATCATGCACCTCGGCGAAGCGCCTGGGCCGCGGATCGGCTGGATCCTACACGCGCTCCTTGAAGAAGTACTTGATGATCCTAGAAAGAACAGTGACGACTATCTTGAAAGCCGAGCAGCGGCTCTTTTAAAAGCGACGGACGAAGAGCTTAAGGCGCTGGGAGAAGGGGGTAAGGAGCGCAAAGCGGAGGAAGAACGCGCAGAGATATCGAAATTGCGCGCGAAACACCGCGTCGAATAAACAAAAAATCGCCTGACGGGGTGGCCCCCGTCTATTTCTCGGGGCCGCCTGCGTCAGGCGACTTTGTATAGCAATTCGGATGTTTCCTGAAAGAACTCGATGCGCACGTTTACAAGTACTGTGAATCCAATCGGATGCGGAGGCATCCGTAAAAATTTAAGACTTGTAGTACTAATGTACGATGTGCACCTCGTTGAAAGAGGTAACAAGAATTGCTCAAAGGACGACTGCGGATAATCATATGTCCTTTAGTGACTCTGTAAAGGACAAAGCCTGTGGATATCTGTCGAGTCTTACCGTGTCCTTTAAATAATGGCTATAGATCGAGATCTATTGAGACCGGGCAGTGATCAGATCCGTAGATATTCGCGTGGATACGGGCGCGGGTAACCAGTGGCGAGAGCCCCTCGCTGACAAAAAAGTAGTCGATACGCCAACCGACGTTGCGCTCGCGGGCATTTGAGAAATGGCTCCACCAGGAATAGTGACCGTTACCTTGCGTGAACATTCGGAAACTGTCGACAAACCCGGCCTTGATGATCTTATCGATACCCTCGCGCTCCTCCTCGGTGAACCCCTTACGCCCTTCATTCGCCTTGGGATTTGCAAGATCGTCCGGCGTATGGGCGACATTCAGATCACCGCAGAAAATAACCGGCTTTTCTTCCTCTAAACGCTTCATATAGGCCAAAAAGGCGGGGTCCCACAGCTTATGGCGGAGCGGGATACGGCTCAAGTCGTCTTTGGAATTCGGTGTATAGACGGTGGCGACATAAAAGTCATCGAATTCCGCAGCAATGACGCGCCCCTCATCATTAGGGTCCCCATGCATGTCATCGGCCATATGATGTTTCTCGATGATGTCCTTCGGAAGCCCCAAAATAACGCTCAAAGGCTCGGTTTTTGAGAAAATCGCCGTGCCGCTGTAGCCTTTTTTCTTCGCCGAATGCCAATATTCGAAATAATCGGGCAGATCGACTTCCGATTGATGCTGCTCCGCTTTCGTCTCTTGGAAGCAGGCGATATCCGGCTGCAATTCATCGAAGAATCGCGAGAGCGCGCCTTTTTTGTGTACGCTCCGTATGCCGTTGACGTTCCATGAGACGAGCCGCATGCGGCAGAGGATACCACGCCGCGATTTCTTCATAATGGCGTCACGCTCTATGGTTTACACCTATAGAGCGAGCTAATTCGCGTGCACTATGAATCAACTTAACTTGTTTGCGCATACGTACGAAAAGGGCAGCAATGAATGGCAGCTCGGTAGGGGTGTGAGAGAGGATCGCTCGGCCGGTATGTTCCGTGTCGCAGCCCCGAAGAAGCCGGAGACGCCGCGCTACGGAAACGTCGAGACCATTCGTTATCGACCGCAACCGCTC
>JAFAPB010000057.1 GCA_019247335.1 Candidatus Kaiserbacteria bacterium | reverse complement strand
AAAGGCATCGAATCATGCCTCAATCGGTGGGCTCACGTGCCGGTTCTCAACGGCAACGACGCGACATCGGCGATGATCAACAATGACGTGCTGGCGATAAAAATCGCGACGCTCATTCGTGCAGCGCAGGTGGTCATCCTCACGACCGCACGCGGATCGCCCTATAGTGTGGGCGGCGCTGGTGCCAAAGAGCATGCGAAAACGCTTGCGGCGAAGGCTGGTATTCCGCTCACCATCGTCGATGGCACGGTGAGAAATGCACTCGTCGAGACGGTTCTATGAAGCGGGGCGGCGTTGTGCCGCCGCCCCGCCCCCTTATTGCTAAAATAAATGTATGGCAACCATAGAAGATTTCGAAAAGATAGATATACGAGTAGGCAAGATAATAGACGTACAGGATTTTCCCGAAGCAAAAAAGCCGGCGTATAAATTGCGGATCGACTTCGGCGAGTTCGGAATTAAGAATTCGAGCGCGCGCATTACCGATCTCTATACGAAAGAGCAGCTGACAGGGAAGCTGGTCGTCTGTGTAACGAATTTCCTGGCTCGGCAGATCGGCCCCTTCACTTCAGAAGTGCTCACGACCGGCTTCTACCGTGAAGACGGCGCGGTGGTACTTGCAGTGCCCGACAAAGATGCGCCGCTTGGCGCTAAGCTCGGCTAGTGTAATATCACTGGTATGGAAATGAATTTTAGAGGCACCCCCGAGCGGGCGATGCAGCGCAAGCAGGAACGAGAGCGGCAAAAGCAGTCCATCGCGGATCTTTCGATGGATTACGCGCACGAAGCGGAAGATTTGGTCCCTTCCGACGACCTTCTCTTCACCCAAACGCTTACCAAGCATGCCAAAGGTGTCGTTGAGGCACGGGAAGGGCTGGAGCAAGACGAGCGGATAGAGAAGTTCATCAAAGAACTCGGACGATGGCCGCGCGTCTTCGACGTCATTCCCGATGACAAGCGCGAGCGCAGCGCATTTGTCTACGCGCTCGCGAAGGCGCATTTGCGAACGATCCAGTAGCGCCGCGGAGGTTGACAGAGGCGCATATTCGTGTAGCTTTTTTGCAGTAAAAACAGCTCAAACGGCGCCTGTGGCGCAAGGAGGAAGAGATGTTCAAACATCTCGTTACCCAACATTTCGCCGCAGCCGGCATTACGATCGGCGGGCGGAGTCCTTGGGACATGCGGCTTACGCCGGGACGCGAAGGCAGGTTCTATCGTCGCGTCGCGCTACTCCATTCGCTCGGCCTCGGTCGCGCGTACATGGACGGTGATTTCGAATGTGACGACCTCGTCGAGATGCTCGCGCGCATGATCAATGCTTCGCTGAAGCGCAAGCAGGCGAAGCTCCGCAAATCGCCGCGCTGGAAGTGGGTCTTCACGCTCCCGCATACGCTGCCTGACGCCATGATCTGGCTGAAGCTCAAGACGACCAACCAGCAGGACATCGTCCGCGCGCAGCGCGTCGCACACCACTACAACGTGGGCAACACGCTCTATCGCATCATGCTGGGCGCCTCGATGGCGTACAGCTGCGGCTACTGGCCCGGAGCGCATAACCTCGACGACGCGCAGTTCGCGAAGTACCGGCACATCTGCAAAAAATCAGGCCTTAAGGCCGGCATGCGGGTCCTTGAGATCGGCGGCGGCTGGGGCGGCCTCGCTGCGTACGCGATCGAGAACTTCGGCGTCGAGGTCGTCATGGTCACGATCTCGAAAGAGCAGCACGACTACGTGCGCGAGAAGTACGCGAAGCTGATCGAAGCAGGGAAGCTGACCGTGCTGCTTGAGGACTACCGCAAAATCCCCGAACGCTATCCGGACGAGCATTTTGACCGCATCTTCTCGGTCGGGATGTTCGAACATGTGGGACCTGACAACTACGAGGAATACATGCGCATCGCCTGGCTTGTCCTCAAGCGAGGCGGCAAATTCCTCCTGCATACGATCGTCGGGAGCGGACACGGACCGGATCCGTTCCTGTGGTATTACATCTTCCCGGGCGGTGTGCTCCCGACCGAAGGGCAGATCACGGAAGCGGCGCGCACCTACTTCGTGATCGAGCACATGGAGAACTTCGGCTACGACTACTACAAGACGACGATCGCGTGGCGGGAGAACTTCCGTGCGGGCTGGCAGCAGCTGCTCGAAAGCGGCAAGTACGACGAGCGGTTCCGGCGCATGTGGGAGCACTACCTCGCCTCGTGCGCGGCCGTCTTCCGGGAGCGGCGCGTCCAACTGCAGCAATGGATGCTGTCAAAGGGCGGCGAGCCGGGCGGCTTCCAGTGGGGCCGCATGACGTACGCCTCGTAATCTATCCAAGCCGCACCGGTCGGTTTGGCTGGGCCTCGCCGCTCTCGCGGCGAGGCTATCTTTTTATGCGAGGCCGATGATGATTGCGGAACCGAGGAATATGAGGACCGCGCCGAGGAAGAAAAATACGTTCAGTTCCGAGCCGAACACGAGTGCGGTGAAGAGCGCGACGAAGAACGGATAGACGATCTCGAAGATCGATGCGGTCGAGGCGCCCATGATGCGGATACTCGAATAGATGAAAAAATTCGCGAGCGCGGCGAGCGCGAGCGAAAGAATGACGAGCCCCCAGAGCTTGAACGGCGTATGCGACAGAGTGGAGAGCGTACTCTTTTGTAGAAAAGCCACGGGCAAAAGCAGTATCGCGGTGAGCACGGAATCAATAAAAAGGAGGGTGAGGGGCGTGAGGCCTTTCAAGACTCGTTGATCGATCGTGTACACCAGGCCCCACGTCACGGCTGCCGCGATCGCATAAAGAAAACCCGAGAGAGACATTGCGCAATTATAACGTTCTTTCGAATCTTGCGGCGCTGCGTATACTCGCAGTATCGGATTTCATTTAAGAAAAGGGGCGGAGACCTTTTGATCTCCGCCCGAAGCGGTCAGTGAAAAATGTGCCGCTCGAAGCCGTCCCACATGCCTGCGAGGGCCTGTTCGCCAGCGGTGACGCCGTTGAGCAGCGCTTCGCGATTGGAAGGATCGGCTGCGTAGCGGTCGAACCCTTTCTTGGTGATGCGGACGTGCTCTTCTTCGGCGGTGCTGTGATAGACGAAGTACTTCAGCACTTCCAGCGGAAAGCCGCCGTTTTCCAGTCCGTGCAGGAAAACCTTGTGGATGTCCTGCGCGATACGCTCGAGCGCATAGTGATACCCGAACGCCGTGACCGGATCGGCATCGCGCCACATGGTGAGCGTCTTGTCGCCGAAGGCCGCGATTTCCGGAACTGCGTCGCCCGAAGAAGGCAGCGGCATGCCGATGCCCTCCTCGAGGAACTTCTGCAGCAGGCGAGCGTGGACCTCGTCGGGGTCGCCGTTGCCGTATTCATCGCGCAGAATCTCGATAAGTTCCCGGCGGGTCTCGTCGTCTTGGGTGATTGCGACGAGATGCGGGAAGGCGACCTTGTGATTTTTGGCCGCCAGATACCACTGCTGCGCGAATCGCCGCACCTGCTCCGGAGTCTTCTTCTGTAGGAAATGGGCGAAGAACGGATGATGCGCAGCATTTGCCCGACTACGGTCGAGCGAATCGTTTACCCGTCTGAGCAAGTCTGATGACATCTCACTCTCCTTGTTGTGAGTTAGAACTGCCCGATGCACATTTTGATTAGATGTTCACAAAAGGTAAAACAAAATCGCATATTATCTAGGTTAGTCCACGAAAAGTAGACAAGTATCTCAAAATGCGTTAATGTGGAGGCATGGAAATGACCTTTTCTCCTCTGGAGAACGAGATGCTTCTTTCTGTTGCCCAAAAGCCGCAAAGCGTTACGGATTTGTATAAAAAGTATGTCACCGGCAAGCGCTGTTCACGGGCAGGATTTTATAAGGCGCTTGAGGGTCTTAGAAATAAAGAGGTTGTCGTTGAAAAGGAGAAGGTCCTTTCGATGAATAAAATTTGGCTTGCAGATTCTTTTTATTTCTTCAAGAAATTAGTTCGTCAGAAGACCCAGCCCAGTTATTTCGCAGAACAAATCATACAAATAAAATCAGGAGACCGGCTTGTGTATACGTTTAAATCGATTGCCGAGATAGATATTTTCCTTTTGAATTTGATATACGATTTGCTGCTATTAAAAGTCGATAAGCAGGTGTTTATCGTGGAACCACACGAATTTTTTGTTTTGCTCAATTCAAAACGCACCAGTCAAATCTTGCAAGAGATACGTCAAATTGGATGCTCACTTTTCTTACTGATTGAGAGCACAAGTGGTGTTGATAAAGCGATAGTAAAAAATCAATTAGCCACCCCCGCAAAAGGATATGTTTCAGAGAAAAAGATTTCTGATGTGGCAAAAATTACACACGTCCTTGGAGACATATGTATTGAACTGAGGTTGGATAAGTCATTTGCGAAAGGAATCGACTACCTATTTTCAAAGCAAGAGCTAGGGCCAGAGGACCTAGCTAATGACTTAAAGCAAATTATTGGGAATAAGCAGAAGCATCAAATCGTGATCTATAAAGATAAGAACAAGGTAAGAAAAATAAAAGTACGCTTTAAAAAGTACTTCTTCGGGGTCAAACTATAAACGACGCCTCTCGAGCGCGATAACTGCGCTCGACCTGGCGGAGAGGGAGAGATTCGAACTCTCGGTACGCTTTCGCGCACGCCGCATTTCGAGTGCGGTGCCTTCGACCACTCAGCCACCTCTCCTTGAGGCGGAGAGAGTCTCCGCCTCTATCAGCCGCCGGCAAGGCCAGGCGGCCATCGGGCTTTTTGCAAATGCAAAAAGCCCAACGATCAGACCGAAAACACCATAGCATTTTTTTGCCATGGAGCCAAAAAAATCGTACTATACCCGCGTTCGACGGCCCTATCGTCTAGTGGTTAGGACAGCAGCTTTTCAAGCTGTTAACCCGGGTTCGATTCCCGGTAGGGTCATGATTTCAACTGTTATAGTAGAGCTATAGCAAGAGACCGTTATCAGTTGCGATTGGCTGAATATTTATGGGAAGTTTTTTGAAAAGCGAGATTTTGCTGCATCCGGTCGTCCTCACGGCATTCGCCATTGTGGTCGTGATCTGCGGTGGCAGCCTCGCGTATTTCGAGCTCGGCGCTCGTGCGCCGCAGCAGGATGCTTCTATTACGCTGGTCGCATCGACCATGGCGACCTCATCAAATACAGCCGTCACGGCGACCGGCGTCGTCAGTCCCTCGGTCAATCCGGACCTCTCATTCCAAGCGGGCGGACGGATCGTTTCGATCTCGGTCCATGTCGGCTCGCATGTCGGGCGCGGCACCGTGCTCGCATCGCTCGATACGGCAGCGCTCTCGGCGGCGCGTGATCAGGCTGCGGCGAATCTCCGAGCGCAACAGGCGCGCCTCGCAGATATGCAGGCCGGTCCGCGTTCCGTCGATATCACGCAAAAGCAGACCGCGGTGGATCAGGCGCAGCAGGTGTTGAGCGACAAATATGTATCATCGCAAAATGACGTCGCTGCTGGCTATAGCTCGTCGCTCGGCTCGCTCCACGCCAATATCGATACGCTCTATTTCGGCGGCAACGGCGCAACGCCAATGCTGACGTTCCTTACGAGCGACACGAATCTCACGAACCGCGCACAGGACGGTCGCGCGAGCGCGGGGCTCGAACTCTCCACGTGGGGAAGCGAAGTCTCGAACGCGGCGAGCGACAGCGCATCGGTAGAAGCGTCGCTTTCGAAAGCGACCGCACACGCGACCGCGCTGCGCGCCTACGCGGACTTGCTCACCCAGACGCTCGGCGTTGCGCTCACGAATTCGAACACATTTACCGCATCGCAGCTCGCGACCGCACAGGCGAATCTCGCGACCTTCCGCGCAAGCGTGCAGAGCACGATCTCGACGCTCGAGGCCGATCTTCAGGCGATCGCGACCGACAAGCTCGCGATCCGCTCGGCGCAGGATGCGCTCGCGCAGGCGCAGACCGGATCGACACAGCAGCAGCTCGATGCGCAATCGGCAATGATCGATGCGGCGCAGGCCAATCTCGAGGCGGCGAACGCAGCGCTCCAGAATGCGATCATCGTCGCGCCGTATGCCGGCACGGTGACGGCAGTGCCAGCCAAGGTGGGCGATACCATTGCGCCGAATACCGTCGCGATCTCGCTTACGCCGCACTCATCACTCGAACTCGATGCCTATCTCTCGGAAGTCGACGCCGCGCGCGTCTCCGCAGGCGATGCTGCAAGCGTCACGCTCGACGCCTTCGGTACCTCGCGCGCGTTCGCGGCAACGGTGGTCTCGGTGGACCGTTCGCCGACGATGCAGGCCGGCGTGCCCGCGCATAAGGTGGTCGTGCAATTCTCCGACGAGAGCGACGATCTTGCGCCCGGTATGACGGGCAACGTTACCATTACACCCGCTCGCTGATATGGAACATACGGCAGAGGCACATACGCACACCAAAAAAGGGATGGACCGACGCGTCTTGGCGCTTGCCGCATTTCTCGTCATTGTGGTCGGCGGCGGCGCTGCCGCACTGTCCTACTATGCGGTCTCGAACCGCACCGTTTATATCGAGAATGCGAAGATCGAAGCACCGGTCGCGGATCTTGCGCCGGCGCGGGGCGGCGTTTTGCGCGAATTCTATGTGTCGCCCGGACAAACGATCGCGCCGAATACTGTCGTCGCGCAGGTCGGCGTCGAACTCATCAAATCGACTTCCGGCGGGCTCGTCTTGGATACCAACGGCGAGGTCGGCAAATTGATTCCGGCAGGGCAGACGGTCGTCGAAGTCATCGATCCCAGCGCGCTGCGCGCGGTCGGCCAAGTGCAGGAAGATAAAGGACTTGCGGAGATCAAGGTCGGCCAGCCGGCGAGCTTCACGGTTGATGCATTCGGCCGCGAACAATTCACCGGCGTCGTCGATGAGGTCGCGCCGTCTTCGAATCAGGGCGACGTCGTCTTCTCCGTTTCCGACAAGCGAGAAGAGCAGAATTTCGACGTGAAGGTGAAATTCAATACGAGCGCGCATCCCGAACTGAAGCAGGGCATGTCGGCGAAGATCTGGATATACAAGCAGTAGCATGGGCCGGGATTCGACCAAGTGGCTTATCCTCGCGACCGTCATGGTCGGGACGTTTCTCGGACGCCTCGATCAGACCATCGTCAATCTCGCGCTGCCGAAGATCATCAACGATTTCTCGATCACCGTAACGTCCGCCGGCTGGATCGCGACCGCATACATTCTCGCGAACGCGGTTTTCGTGCCGGTCTGGGGCAAGCTCGGCGATACGATCGGCCGCAAAAAGGTCTACATCGCCGGCTTTGTCATATTTATATTCGGCTCGGCCCTCGCGGGACTCTCGTGGAACCTGGGCAGCATGCTCGTTTTCCGCGTGATCCAGGCGATCGCGGGATCGGCGGACTACCCGACCGCGATGGCGATCCTCGCGTTCGCTTTCCCCGCCGGGCGCGAGCGTGCGCAGGCGCTCGGCATCTGGTCGTCGGTCTTCGCGGCCTCGGCCGTCGTGGGACCTTTGATCGGCGGTCCTTTGATCGACAATTTCGGCTGGCGCTCGGTCTTTCTCATCAATATTCCGATCGGCATCATCGGGCTCGTGATGGCGCTCATGTTCATCGACGAATCGACCGGGAGCAAAGCGGCAAAATTCGACTGGTGGGGAGCGCTCTCACTCGGCGTCTCGCTCTCGGCCGTCGTGCTTGTCCTCGACAAGGGGACCGATTGGGGCTGGCTCTCGGGAAATGCGATCGTCGCGTACCTGATCGCCGTTACGTTCGGTGTCGTCTTTTATCTCATTGAGAAGCATTTCGAGGAACCGATCGTCGACCTCAAATTCTTCAGTAATTCGAGCTTCGTCAACGTGCTTGTCAATAATTTCATCGTCTTCATGGGCCTCATGGGCTCGGTCTTTTTGATCCCGATCTTCGCGCAGACATTCCTCGGCTACGACTCGACGCAGACGGGACTCCTTTTCATTCCGATGGCGGGCGCGCTCATGCTCGCGGCTCCCCTAGGCGGCGCGCTTGTCGGCAGAGTAAAGGCAAGTCACGTGATCGCGATCTCCACATTCATCGCAGCATTCGGGCTCTATCTCTTCGCCGCATTCATCGACGTGCGCGCGACCGCGTTCGACATCATGTTCCCGCTCTTCATCATGGCCTTCGGGCTCGGCTTCGGTATGGCGCAGCGCACGGGCGCGATCGCACTGATCGTACCGGCAGAAGAGATGGGCATCGCGTCGTCGCTCCTTGCGCTCGCTCGCAACATCGCAGGCGCATTCGGCATCGCGCTCTTCGGGACGATCTTGAAAAATGCGACGGAAGGCAATGTGCTCGCGATCGCTTCGCACAGCAGGATCGCAGCCGGCGCGTCGCTCGCCGCGCGGCAGAGCTATATCGCGCTCATCGAACTCAAGGCGCAGATCGACGCGTACCATACGATCTTTCTCGTAGGCATGTGGGTCATGGTCGTCGGCGCTATCAGCTCGTTCTGGCTCAAGCTTCCCGAGCGCGAGCACCATGGCGAACCCGCGCTCGTGCTCGACTGATGTACTGCGGACTCAAAAATATGCGCGTCTGAATGCAAATAGGAGGGCTGCTTTTTCATGATGACTCCATAGAAATAAGGAGTATACTGCCCCTTTATGTCAGCCATTATCGAAGTCAAAAACCTCGTAAAAAAATACGGCGATTTCACCGCCGTTGACGATATTTCTTTTTCGGTCGAACAGGGCGAGACCTTCGGCATCCTGGGACCGAACGGCGCGGGCAAAACGACCACGCTTGAAATGATCGAGGGACTCAAGCGCCCGACATCCGGCACGATCGCGCTCGACGGCAAAGATGTCGTCCGCGAAACCGATGCGGTAAAAAGCGTGATCGGCGTACAGCTGCAGGCATCGACCTTTTTCGAAAGCCTCAATCTCGTGGAACTCCTCGATGTCTTCGCTGCGCTCTACAATCGCACCGACGTCGACCCGATGGCGCTTCTTGCGGAGGTCGAGCTCACCGACAAGGCAAAAAATGAGGTCAAAGAGCTCTCCGGCGGCCAGAAGCAGCGCTTCTCGATCGCGGTCGGCCTCGTCAACGATCCGAAGGTGCTCTTCCTCGACGAGCCGACGACCGGGCTCGATCCGCAGGCCCGCCGTCATTTGTGGGAACTCGTCAAGCAGATCAAGGCGAAAGGGAAGACCGTGATTCTTACGACGCACTACATGGACGAAGCAGAAGTGCTCTGCGATCGCATCGCGATCATGGATCATGGCAAGGTGATCGCGCTCGAGACGCCCAATCAGCTCATCAAGAATCTGCTCGCGAGCGGATTCTCGAAGCCGGTCTTGCAGCAAGAGGCGAATCTCGAGGACGTCTTTCTGCAGATGACGGGCCACGCGCTCCGCGAATAAAATATGCGAACCATTCTTAAGCTCACGGGTGCATCGATCAAGGCGTTCGTCCGCAATCGCCAGGCGCTTTTCTCCACGCTCATCATGCCGCTCTTTATCATGCTCATTTTCGGCTACATCGGCTTCGACAAGCCGCCGAAATTCGACGTCGGGCTCGTCACACATGCGCCGGACGCGCGTACCGCCGCGCTCGTCGATCAACTGAAGAGCTTCCCGACCTTCACGATCCACGAAGGCGCGCTCGAAAGTGAGCGCGCGCAGCTCGAGCAAGGCAACCGCTCGATCGTGCTCGATGTGCCCGACAATATTGCGAAGGACCGCACGATCGCCGCGTACACGAATCCCGGTCAGGCGAGCCAAGCCCAGACCGTGCTCTCGATCCTTGATCAGTTCGCTTCGACCGCAGGGCTCGCTGCAGCGCATGCATCGCCCGCATTCGTCGTAAAGGAAACGGCGGTCAGCGCACATAACACGCGCTACATCGAGTTCCTTCTTCCTGGCCTTCTTGCGTTATCGATCATGCAGATGTCGGTTTTCTCCGTCGCGTTCGTCTTTACGCAGTACAAGGAGAAGGGCGTTTTGAAGCGCCTCCTCGCGACGCCGATGCAGCCGCTCCAGTTCGTCGCGGCCAATGCGATCACGCGCCTCATCGTCTCCGTCGTGCAAGCGGCGATCTTCGTCATCCTTGGGCTCGTCCTGTTCAAGATTCATATCGCCGGCTCATATTTCCTGCTCGCATTCTGCGTGATCCTCGGCGCGCTCATGTTCCTGGGACTCGGCTTCACGATCTCGGGATTCGCGAAAACGACCGATGCGGTGCCGATGATCGCGAATCTCGTCGTCTTTCCGATGATGTTCTTGGGCGGTACGTTCTTCGCGGTGTCGAATATGCCGGCATGGCTGCAGGCGATCGCGAAGTTCCTGCCGCTCACGTTCTTCTCGGGCGCGCTCCGCGACATCATGACGAAGGGCGCATCGATCGGGGACATCCGCTGGGATATTCTCGGCATGCTCATCTGGGGCGCGATCTTGATCTATCTCGCGACGGTGACCTTCCGCTTCCAAGAACGAGAGAGCGCCTAGCGATGAAAGGAAAGGCGTGCGAGAGTGTATTACACGCAACGACGGCGTTTGTCATACCGTGACGTTATGAATACCTACCAGAAGATCCTCGCGGCGGCGCTCGTCCTCGTGTGGGTGATCGCCGCGATCCATCCGCCGGATCGCGAGGGGTGGCTCCTTGAAAATGTCATTGTGTTCATCGGCGTCCCGGTCATCGTGCTCATCGGCCGCTATTTTCGCCTTTCGAATTTCTCATGGACGTGCCTCGCGGTCTTTATGGTGCTTCATATCGTGGGCTCGCATTGGACCTACGCAAGAGTGCCGTTCGGCGACTTCGTCGGCCACCTCATCGGGACCGACCGCAATATGTACGATCGCGTCGTGCATTTCTCATTCGGACTCTTCTTCGCGTATCCGATGCGCGAAATTTTCGTGCGCGTGACCGGCGCGCGCGGCATCTGGTCGTACCTGTTCCCGTTCGATGTCGTGCTCTCGCTCTCCGCGCTCTATGAAATATTCGAATGGGCGACCGCGATCATCGTTGATCCGAATTCCGCGGCCACGTTCATCGGCTCGCAGGGTGACTTTTGGGATACGCAAAAGGATATGGCGACCGCGGGCGTCGGCGCGCTCATCGCGGTCATCTGCGTCTTTGCGTACAACATGATCCGCACCACCGGATCACGGCAGGAAATGCGCGAAAGCTTCAAGATCGGCTAAAAGCCGAAGAGTGCGCCAAGCGCCGCAAGGAGGCGCTGCGCCGGATTGCGAGCAGCCGTCGCATTCGGGAACGGATCCGACGGGATCGTGCTATCCAACGGCGCTCGCGAATCTCCCGCGACGGACACGCTCGTCGATGCGGTGAGGAGCGATCCGTCGGCGGCGCGGCAGGCGGCGCGAACGATAGAATTCTGCACGAGTGCTTTGGTGACGACCGAGCCGGATCCTGCGGCGGAAAGGACGGGCGATCCCGGCACATAGATCTGGCACGCGCTCGCGCCTGCCGCCGCCCACACGATCGTCGCGGTCGCGCCGGGCTGTACGGTCTTCGGATTCGCGACGAGGGAGATCGGCGGATTTTGAATATGTACGAGACAGCTCGTTGTCGTCGCAAGCGTGCCCGAGACGCAGGTGAGCGAGAAGCGCACGGGCGAGGCGGCATTTGCGGGGATCGAACTCGTCGCCGTACCGCTTGTGCGGCCCCCCGCGGCGAAACCTGTTGTCGAGGCGACCGAGCCGTTGCACGACCAGCTCAACGCAACTTGCATCGTATTTGAACGCGTCAGTGTGCCCGGTACGCACGAGATTCCGGCTACCGGCGCAGCGGGCGAGGTCGATGTCGCGCCCGGCGCTGCGGCGCACTCGCCGTTCGAGCAGCCGTACTGACAGCTCTGGAGAGCGGTATCAATACACTGCGAGTCGCGGCGGTAATAGGTATTGTTCGCGCAGAGGAAGTTGGGGAGACACGTGCCGACAGCGTACGGCGTCGTATTGCCCGGGGTCGGATTCGCCGAGCCCGGCGTTCCGATCGGCTGCGATGGGTTCGTGCTGGGCTGCGCGATCGGCTGCGAAACCGGCTGCGGCTGTGCGATCGGCTGCTGCGGCTGCGCGGTGGGCGCGGCCATCGGGCGTTGTTGCGGCGCCGGCATCTGAGGCTGCTGCTGTTGCGGGTACTGCTGCTGCGGATATTGCTGCTGCGTCGGTACGGAGGTCGACGAACGGTTATCGCCGGCAAGATTCGGATTTTGCGGCGGCGCATCAGGACGCTCGTCGTTGAATGTAAGTTTGTTGTCCTGAATCGAAGGTCGCGGCAACGTCGTATCCGATGAGATCGCGACCGGCTTGCCCCCGTCGACATACACCTTGCCGTCCTTGTTCGCGAGCATGCGCGCTGCGCCGTTCTCGCCGATCGCATCCGCCGGCAGCGGCACCTCGCTCGCAACCTTTTCGCCCCTTGAATTGGTGATGTCGTAGAGCCCGTCTTTGCCCGGCGTTTGCGTTACGGTGTAATCCTCGAAATGGGCGCCGTCAGGGATCTTTATCCCATATTGCGCGAGGCGCTCGAGCGCGACCTCCTCGCGCGCAGCCCGCGCGAACTCCGAAAGCGGCGTATTGGGATCGCTCGCAACCCCCGCCGTTCCGGTTTGTGGATCGTAGTAATTGAGTCCGCTCACGGTGCTGTTAGGATTTGCGCGGACGACACCCGGCACGTAGCCGGGATTTCCCGCTGCGATCGACGCAGCCGGCGTCGACATGCCTTTGTAGCCGGCGGGATTCGCGGCGATACCGGTCGTCGTCAGCGAGGTGTTGTTGAAGACGCTTGAGAAGCGCGAGCGATACTGCGAGACCTTAGTGTAGCCGTCGCTTGCGTTCGGGTTGTTGAGGCCCTTGGGACCCGCGAACCAGGTGACCGCCGCATTTTCCCAGCCGCCGTATCTTTGCACCTCCTTTTGGAACTCGACTTCGAAGGTGCGTTCCTGCGCGGCCGGGTTGCTCAAAAATTCCGCGACGCTCAAAGGACGGCCAAGCGCTTGTGCAGTCCACGACGGAATATTGAAATCCATCACCTGGTATTTCCCATAGGCGCGGTTGCCCGTCTTTGTGACGGGGCCGAAGCGCGTATAGGCGCGCGGATCGTTCGGATTCGAGCATGAGCTCTCGATCCGGCAGATGCCCATTTTGGCACGCTCGATGTCGGTCATCAGCCGCGGCTGCTGCGAATCGGGCCGGATGTTGACGGTGCCCGGCGGTGGGGGAACGGGCGCGCCGGCGGAAAGCACCGGCGGCTGCCAGCGCGCAGCCGGGACATTCGCCACTGCGGGGACGTTCGGCGTGCTCGGCTGTGTCGCGCCGGGCACATATGCCATATCGCGCGCGATCTTTTCCATCTCGGCGCCTTCCGCGCCCCTATCCGAATTCAGCGCGCCGGTAAACGGATTGGAGCCCGTCTTGCCGTGCTTATAGATATGATCGGAAGAGATGTTGTACCGCTCTTGCAGCCACGCGACCAGTGCTTTCCCGCTCGCTTTTTGTGCGTCGGTAAGGGGCTGTCCGATCGCGCCTTCGAATTCGATGCCGACCGTGTCTTCGTTGCTCAAGAATGTATTGCCCGGCGGCTTATTCACGCCGATATGACCCGTCGGCACTTCGGGCCGCGTATGGAGGACCGTGCCGTCGGCCAGTACCCACCACTCGGCACCGATTGCATTCGGCCCGCCTTTGAAGGTAAGCGGCGCCTGTCCACGTACCGGGTTCGCTACCGTACCGCCGTAGGTCTGTGCCTTCGCCCAATCGAGCCCGGTGCCTTGCGGCGTCGCCGATTGATGAACGATGATGCCCGCGACACCCTGACGCGGAGCCGAATTCATATTGAACCAGGAATCGACTTTCTGCGGATCAACGCCCGGGATCGTAGGCTTCCCGCCGAGCTTCGCGACCTGCGAGAGTTGTCCTTGCTGCGTGGCTGCGGGATTTACCGGAGCGGTTTGCGTGGGAGTCGGGGCTGCGGGCGGCGGCACGAGCGCATTGATTTGTTTTTGTGTCGCGGGCGTCAGATATGCGGGATTCGTTGTCGTTATCGGGAGGACCGGTGGCCGCTCATTCGGTGGGGCTTGCGTCGGCACGGACGTATGGGATTGGCCGGTCGGTGTGCCAAGCTGCGGTGTGACCGCATTTACGGCGGGCTTCGGCGGCGGATTGCTCGCAATGGCGGGGACGCTCGGGGTGCCGGCCGCACTCGAGAGCTTTGCGACTTGCTCGGCGGATTTAAATAATGCCGGAACAGTTTGCGGGAACTGTGCCTTCATTTGATCGATAACCTTATCAGCGGTTCCATCATAGAAGTGTGAATTGTCCCAATTTGTCAGGACTTTCTGCACGACCGCTTGTTTCTGCTTGAGATCGGCGAGGGCGTTATTGAGCTCTTGCTTCTGCTGCGCGCTCACGTTCGGATCCGCGGCGATCTGTCCCGCAGCCTGTTGCAGTTGCTGGCTCGCCGCGACCGCGCGTTGAAGTGCTTCAAGTCCCGCGAGACTCTCTTTGTTCGCTTCGCCGATCTTTGCCTGCTCAAGGATCTGATTAAACGCGCTGTCGGCAGCCGTGATCTTTCCTTGCAGTGCGGGCGGCACATTGCTGGCAGAGACCGGCGTAACGGGCGAGATCGTCGAAACGGCATCAAGCGCGGTCTCCCACGGATTTGTAGCTTCGAACGTCGGAAGCGGTGTTCCAAAAGAGGGCGGCGGTGCCACCTTGGCGTTTTGCGGTAGCTGCGCGTTTGCTGTCGGGCTCGCTTTCGGCTGATCATTCTTCGATGCGGCTTGCGCGGGATTGGTGACATTGCAGCCATCGCCGGAGCACGAGCCTTGCGGCACCTGGGTGCCGACGGTCTTGACCGGCGGCGGGGGAGCTTGCTGCACGGACGACGGTGTCGTGTTCGCCGGCGGATTATTTGCGACCGTATTCGGGGTGATGGGTGTGGGAGACGGCGAAGGACTCTGGTTGCCCTGAATTTGCTGCGTGCCGCCGGGAACCGGCGTCGGCGTGCCTTGGGGATTTTGTGCGACTGGTCCAGGCGACGGTGAATTGAATCCCAATAGATCACCCAGGAATTTACCGATGAGATCAGGGAAAAAGCCGAGACCCCCATTTCCGGCGAAGGTCGGATTCTGCGAGGGAAGCGGTTTCGTGCCATCGTTCGACGGCTTCACCGGCCCGGTGTCAGACGGAACTTTCTGTCCGCCTTCTGCCGGAATGGCCGGGCCGTCACCATTATCCGTGACTTTTGTCTCGGGCGTGGCAACAGGAGCCGGAGCCGGCTGCCCGCTTCCATTGTTGCCGGCGGAGGGCGTGCCGGCACCTTCCGATGGTTTGCCGTCCGCTCCTTGCGCGCCTGCGCCGGTCCCGCCCGAGCCGCCATTCGGCAGATTTCCGGGTTCTTCGCTTTGTTCCTTTCCGTTCGACCCGGGGGTCGGCGCGCCGGTGCCGCCCAGTTCTTTGCCGGGCTCGTTGCTCGGCTGACCGGGACCTTCGGCGAGGTTCTTGTTGTCGAGATTATTCGAAGGGCTACCAGGCTGATTCAAATTCTCGCTGGGCGAGACAGTGCCCGCTTCGGGCTTCCATATGCCGTCCGGCAGCGTCGATTCTTCGTGCGAGCCCGGTACAGGAGCGCCGCTTTGGGCGAGCGCGCCATTCGGCGACGGAATGCCGTTCTTAAAAGGCGGCTCGGGATTCGACGCCTCCGCCGGCACGTTGCCCGTTTCCGCCTTTGCATTGCCGTTGTCATTGGGCCGCTCATTCGTACCCGGCTGATTCGTCGGCACACCCTCGTCCGCGCGCGGCTGACCCGTACCCGGCTGCTCGGAATTACCGAGCGGAGACGAAGCAGGGGAGTTCGGCGTTTCTATGCCACCCGGTCCTTGCGTGGAAGCGACCGGACCATTTTGATTCGACGATTGGCCCAGCTGAACGCCATTTGTGACATCACCATTCGGAATTTTTTCCCAATCCTTCGGAACTGGGACGAGCGGTCCTGAAGGCGGGGGTTGATCCGGTGAAGGAGGAACTTTGTCGGAGTATGTAGGGTAAACCGGCCTGTTATCGCCGGAGGTGTCGACGTTAGGCAAACTTTGATTGCCGCTGGCTCCAGACCCATTGATCTGCCCAGTTGGTTTGTCAGCCGGAGCTCCGCCGTAAAGCGAATTCGCTTCGGCCCACGCGCCTGTCGCATTCGGCATATCATGGAAGATCGCACCGGACATTTTCGGCGCCTCTCCACTAAACGGTGTCTGAGACGGTTCGGGCGGTGGCGGTGCCGCTTCCGCAAAAAGATTCGGCCGCGTTGCCTGCGAACCGTTTTGCGTGATTGCTTCGTATTTGCCGTCGGAATTGATATAACCTTTCGCGAATTGCGACGGGTCATCGTAAAGGTCCTGGAGGTTTTTAACGGGGCTGTCAGTCACTGGGACCTTAAATGAGCCGTTACTTGTCTGGTCGCCCTCGGGCGGTTTCACATATACAGCATCGCCATTCTGCATGCTGCCGATCTTAAAATCCTCAAGTCCGCCCACCTTATTGAGGTCGAGCGGGTTTGAAGGCAAATTGCCGGTACCGTCCGATTTTGCCACATCGAAGATGCTGACACCGGCGCCGTTATTTATGTTGCCGTCGATGGCGACAACTGCTCCATTTGCTTTTACATACACTGTTGTGCCGCCCTCTGCGGTCTTATCGGCATATGAGTAGTCGTACGCCGGCTGTGATCCGCCTTCACCGGGTACGCCGGGAACATTGATTTGACTCGACGCCGTCGGTGCGCTTGTCCCTGTAGGCGTTGATCCAGCGCCAGCCAGAGAGGCTTCGCCGGGACCATTCGTCCATGTGCCCTTAGTAATATCGCTTTCAAATTTTGCGAGCGTCGGCGATTGAAGGTCCGGCAAGTATTTGCTCCACGCGTTTTCATCGCTGCCGCTCGGTGTCGCGTCGGCGGACGCGTTAGGCGATTGCGATCCTTCAAATCCGGTTGAGGTGTATTGCGCAGGGTTCCACTGGGCAAGCGGCTGCGAGGTCGGCACGGTGCCGCCGGTCGGCGCGCCTGGCTGAAGTTGCGCGGTGTTTTCAAGCGACGGGTTTAGTCGCGGCCAGTTTTCTGCAGAAGCCGTGCCGGAAACCGGTTCAGTCGCTGCCGGGGCAGTCGCACCCGCACCGGCTTTGACGATCGTGCTCACGTCGTCTGAATAATAGAGAGGCGAATTCTCCGGCGGCAGCCTCGAAGGATTCGCTTCGAACGCCTGTGAGATCTCGTCGGTGAGCGCGGTATCTCCGCTCACGCCTGCCGGTGCCGTTTGCGCCGGTTTCGGAAGCGGGATCGATTCCGACGAGCCCTCCGGCGTGAATGACGCCGTGCCGGCGCTCTCTGCCGCAGCGATGTCGGATGAGAATTTTACGCAGTCGGTCTCTTTGGTACAGCTATGTGATCCGCCCGAAGGATC
>JAFAPB010000051.1 GCA_019247335.1 Candidatus Kaiserbacteria bacterium | reverse complement strand
GCGAGATTATTCGGGATCTGACCGCCCGTCGAGACAACAACGCCCTCGGGCTTCTCGAATTCCACGATATCGAGAACGCGCTCGAGCGTGAGCTCATCGAAGTAGAGGCGGCCGGACATATCGTAGTCAGTCGACACGGTCTCCGGATTCGAATTGATCATGATCGTCCCGTAGCCCTTTGCTTTGAGCGTCTTCAACGCTTGTACACATGACCAATCAAATTCGACGGATGAGCCGATTGAATATGGGCCGGAGCCGAGGACCGCGGCCTGTCTGCCGCCGGGTTCGACGTCGTGCTCCGAGCCGTGATAGGTGAGATACAGATAATTGGTCTGCGCAGGGAATTCCCCCGCAAGAGTATCGATCTGCTTGATCGACGGCGTCACCTTGAGCTTGAGGCGAAGTGAGCGGATATCGTCGGCGGATTTACCTCGGATGCGGCCGATCTGATCGTCGGAAAATCCCGCGCGCTTTGCCTTAAGCAAAAGCGGAGCATCGAGCTTCCTCGCGCTCTTGAGTTCTCGCTCGATGTGGACGATGCGCGCCATCTTGGCGAGAAACCAGGGATCGATCTTTGAGAGGGCGCGCAGTTTTTTGATGTCGGCACCTTTCTTGAAAGCCTGCGAGAGCGCGAAGATGCGCCGCGTGGTCGGCTCTTTGATCTCGCCGAGGTGGCTGGCAAATTCGAACTTACCATTTTTGTGAGCGGTAAATCCCGCTGCGCCGATGTTCAGCATGCGGAGCGCTTTTTGCAGCACTTCTTCGAAACTGCGGCCGATCGCCATCACTTCGCCGACGCTTTTCATTTCGGTGCCGATCCTTGGATTCGCATTATCGAACTTGGTGAGATCCCAGCGCGGTACCTTAAGAACGAGGTAGTCGAGCGCCGGTTCGAAGCATGCGATCGTCTTTTTTGTCACAGAATTCTTCAATTCGGTGAGCGCATAGCCGAGCGCAAGCTTGGCCGCGACGAAGGCGAGCGGATAGCCGGTCGCTTTCGAGGCGAGCGCGGACGAGCGCGAGAGGCGGGCGTTCACCTCGATCACGCGATAATCGCTCGTCATGGGATTGAGCGCATACTGAATATTGCATTCGCCGACGATCCCGAGATGCCGGATCGTCTTGATCGCGATCTCACGCAGGCGATGATATTCCTCGTTGGAAAGCGTCTGCGACGGAGCGACTACGATAGATTCGCCGGTATGCACACCCATGGGGTCGATATTTTCCATGTTGCAAACGGTGATGCAGTTGTCGCGCGAATCGCGCACGACCTCATACTCGACCTCTTTCCAGCCGCCGAGATATTCCTCGACGAGGACTTGCGGGACCGAACGAAAGACCTCCGTGAGCTTCGCTTTCAATTCCTTTTCGGTCTTAACGATGCCGGAGCCTTCGCCGCCGAGCGCAAAGCCGGAGCGCACCATGACGGGGTAGCCGATCGCCTTGGCGGCCGCGACGGCGCTCTCCACCGAGCGCGTCGCGCGCGATTGCGCGGTCTTTACATCGATCTCGTCGAGACGCTTCACAAAAAGCTCGCGATCTTCGGTGTCACGTATGACCGATACCGGCGTGCCCAAGACCCGAACCTTGTATTTTTTAAGCACGCCTTTTTCTTCGAGCTCGAGCCCGAGATTGAGCGCTGTCTGGCCGCCGAATGAAAGCAAGATCGCGTCTGGCCGCTCTTTTTCGATCACTTTGGTCGCGTATTCGGCCGTAAGCGGGAGAAAGTAGACGATGTCGGCGAGCTTTTCGTCGGTCTGCACTGTCGCGATATTCGGATTCATCAAAACGATCTCGATCTTCTCCTCTTTGAGCGCTTTGATCGCCTGCGAGCCCGAGTAATCGAATTCGCCAGCCTGGCCGATCTTGAGGCCGCCTGATCCGAGCAGTAATACTTTTTTCGGCATATCGCTCATACGCGAAGACGCTTCGGCAGCGCGTTTAAGAATTCGTCGAAGATCCATGCCGTGTCTGTTGGGCCGGGCGATGCTTCCGGATGAAATTGCACCGAGCGCCACGGCTTTGTCTTATGCCTGATGCCTTCGACCGAGTCGTCGTTGGCATTCGTGAACCAGACTTCCCAACTCTCGGGGAGGCCCGATGCGTCGACGGCGAAGCCGTGATTCTGCGAGGTGATATAGCAGCGGCCGCTCGATGATTCGATGCACGGCTGGTTGTGCGAGCGGTGGCCGTATTTCAGCTTGTAGGTCGACGCGCCCGCGGCGAGCGCAAGGAGCTGATTGCCGAGGCAGACACCGAGGATCGGTTTACCTTCACGCATGGCGATTCTGATGTGATTGATCGCGGGCGTGCACATCTCGGGGTCGCCCGGGCCGTTGGAGAGAATAAGCGCGTGATACTCGTCTTTGGTGAAATCGTAATCCCACGGCACGCGTTTCAAGGTGGTTCCGGGGCGGACGAGCGAACGAACAATGTTTTCCTTTGCGCCGCAATCAAGCAGCACGAGCTTCGTCGGGCCCGAACCATATGTGCGCACCTCGCGCGGCGAGACGCGGGCGACGAGGTTCTCGCGGTTGGGATCTTCGTAGACGCGCGGCTCTTTGTCCGCGAGTTGCCCGAGCATAACGCCGCGCTCGCGTAATCTCTTAGTGATCGCGCGGGTGTCGACGCCGGTTATCGCAGGCACCTTATTGGCCTTGAGCCATGCCGCGAGCGATTCCTTGGCGTCGAAATGAGAATAATCTTCCGAATATTCGGAGACGACGAGGCCGGCGATCTGGATCTTTTCCGACTCGAACTTATCGGGCGACGGTACACCGTAGTTGCCGATCAAGGGGTACGTGCAGACCAATATCTGTCCGGCAAAGGACGGGTCGGTCAGGGATTCGACATAGCCGGTCATACCAGTCGCAAAGACGACCTCGCCCGAAACGGCGCCGTTATAGCCGAAATTCTCACCCTCGAACACCGCGCCGTCCTCTAAATACAGCTTCATATAAGAGGGGTCGCTCGGAGGCCATTTCCCGAAGCACGGATATTTTTGTGCTGAAAAATTCCTCGAATTCGCGTCGTCGCGCTCACTAGGCTTCGCTTAACGGCCCCGTTCGCTCTAGGGGCTGTTATAGAAAAAACTCGCGATTTCTCGCGAGTAGTGGAGGGATAAAAAAATACACCCGGGCGGGTGTCCTTGAGCGGTGCCTTCTGCTGCCTCATTAGGCTTGGAGTATACCTGGCTCTCGAAGCCCGTCAAAAAATCATTCGCTGTGGATAGCGCTTTTCTGTATAGTGCGGCCATGCAAAAGGCGAACCTCGAACAATTCAATCTGCCCGACGAGCCGGGGATCTACCAGTTCAAGCAGGGGAGAAAGATCCTCTACGTCGGTAAGGCGGCCTCGCTGCGCGATCGTGTGCGAAGCTACTTTTCAAAAGATCTCGGCGAGACGCGCTCACCGGCGATCGTACAAATGGTCCAGGACGCTGATTCCGTGGCGTATACAGTGACCGAGTCGGTCCTCGAGGCATTAATTCTCGAAGCAAATCTCATCAAGACCGATCAGCCGCCGTACAACGTCGCTTCCAAAGACAATAAGAGCTTCAATTACGTCGTCGTCACCAAAGAACGCTTCCCGCGCGTCTTGATCGTTCGCGGGCGCGAGCTCTTTCAGAATTGGAAGGAGGCCGATATCAAGAATCTCTACGGACCGTTTCCGCATGGGTTGCAGCTCCAGGAGGCGATGAAGATCGTGCGGAAGATATTTCCCTTTCGCGATTCCAAATGCACTCCCTGCGAAGACCAGGCGGAGCGCGGCGCGAAAGTCTGCCGACCGTGTTTCAATCGGCAGATCGGACTCTGTCCCGGCGTCTGCACCGGCGAGATCTCGCGTGATGAGTATGCGCAGCGCGTGAAGCACATCACGCTGCTTTTCTCCGGCAATTTCCAGGGCCTCAAGCGCGAGCTGACCAAAGAAATGAAAGCAGCGGCCAAAGTTGAGGATTTTGAAAAAGCGGAACGCCTGCGCCGCCAGTGCAGCGCGCTCGAGCACATCAAGGATGTTTCGCTCATCAAGAACGAACGCATTTCCGCAGGCGGCGGCGCGCGCGTGGAGGCGTACGACGTCGCGCACACATCCGGCGTCGAGACGGTCGGCGTGATGACGGTGGTGAACAATGGCGAGAAGATCAAAAATGCCTATCGCAAATTCAAAATACAAACGGCGACCAACGACGATGTCGCTGCGCTCGTCGAGATGCTTGAACGCCGTCTCAATCACGACGAATGGCCGCTCCCGCGCGTCTTTGTGGTCGACGGCGGCAAAGGTCAGATGCGCGCCGCCGAGCGCACGCTCAAAAAAGCCGGCGTCTTCGTGCCGATCGTCGGCGTCGTCAAAAATGAGCGGCATCAGCCGGAGCGTCTGATCGGCGACGAGCGCGCGATTACCGCTTACGAACGAGACATTTTGCTCGCCAACAATGAAGCCCACAGATTCGGCATCACCTGGCATCGTCAGCGGA
>JAFAPB010000017.1 GCA_019247335.1 Candidatus Kaiserbacteria bacterium | reverse complement strand
GATGTTCGCGATCCAACCCCACGGTGAGCGCCACGCGCTCTCGAGCCCCAGGATCGTGAGCGGCACACCGATCTCGCCGTTGTAGCTTTTCATCGATTTGCGCGCCAAGACGTGCTCGCTGATCACGGAATAGATAGCGTCTTTCGTCGTTGTCTTGCCGACCGAGCCCGTGATCGCGATCACACGCGGTTTATGACGCTTGAGGACCATCTGGGCCTCCCACGTAAGCAGAAGGATCACGATGCGCTTCACAAAGTCCATATACGGCCACATTGTACCGCGGCACTGCCGCGCTTCGCGGGCAGCTGTGCGTTAGCGATCCGGCGGGATGTCGTAGTAGTTGATGAGATATTGCGCGACGTCCAGAAACGGCCGCGCGAGCGTCGCGGAGGCGAATTCCTGTCCATGCGGCTCGACTGCAAAAAGAAAGACAATGAATTTCGGATCGTGCGCAGGAAAATAGCCGAAGAACGAGTGCAAGTAGCGATCTGTATAGTATCCGCCGCCGGGGATAGCGATCTGCGCCGTGCCGGTCTTGGCCGCGATCGTGTGATGTTCCTGCTTGAGCGCGCCTTTGAGAAGCGCGTCATCGTACACGGTCGTGAGCATGTTGGTGACCGTATCGACCGTCTGCGGCTTATACACCTGCGGGCCGGAGGTCGCGTCGATCGTCCGCGTGATCCCGCTTTCATAGCGGATGCCGGTCACGACATGTGGATTCGGGAGTTTGCCGCCGTTGGCGAGGGTCGCGAGCGCGCGGATCATCTCGATCGGCGAGATGGAAACGCCCTGCCCGAATGACGCCGCGGCATAATTCACATCCGGTCCTTTGCCGTCTCCGAGCGGCGAGAGATCACCCGCGACTTCGTTCGGCAGATCGACGCCGGTTTTCTCGCCGAAACCGAGCGCTTTCATATATTTCGTAAATTGCACGTGTCCTGTTTGATCAGCGACGAAGGTCGCGCCGACGTTGAGCGATTGATTCAAAACTTCCTGCATGGGGACGACGCCGCGCGCTTTGTGATCGTAATTGCAGATAGTCTTGCCGCTGCGCTCAAGACAACCGGTGTCATCATATTTTGTTGCCGGCGTGACGGCGCCGGTATCGATACCGGTTGCCATCGTGAGCGGTTTCATGATCGAGCCGAGTTCGTAGCGGCCTTCGACAAGCGCATCAGCGTAGACAGACGGATCGCTCACGGTGTTGTATGTATTCGGATCAAACGCGGGACGATTCGCGATCGCAACGATCTCGCCCGTATGCGGATCCATGACGATGCCGCCGGCGAGCCGCGGCGTGTAATCGCGCATGACGGTATCGAGCGTTTTCTCGAGCTGCGCCTGCACGTTCGGCTCGATCGAGGTCACGATATCTCCTTGGTGCGCGGCCGGATCCGAGGAGACCATTGCCGTCACGTTGGTAAAAATTTCCGCAAAAGGATTCACATAGAGGCCTGATGTCGTTTCGGTCAGCGTGTCGTTCCACTCTCGCTCCAATCCGTAGACGCCGACTTTCGTATCGCCCTTATACCCGACGAAGCCGACCGCCTGCGCGGCAAGGTCGCCGCCCGGATACGCGCGCCACTGGTCACGCACGAGAAGCACTCCCGGGATCTTGAGCGCGCGGATCTTCGTGGCGGCCGCGTCATCGACACGAAACGCCACCTCCTCATACGGGTCGTCTTTCTTCGACGCACTCGTGATGAAGCGCTCCTGATCGATCGGCGTTATCGCATTGAGCTTCGCATACGCACTCGCGGGATCGGTGATATCTTTCGGCGTGATCGCGATGCGCCAGCCCGATTGCATGACAGCCGCCGCGACGAGCGCGCCGTCTTTGGTCGTGAAATAGATATTCCCGCGGCTCTGCGTGTCCGGGCTCGGTTCCACATACTGCCCCATCGCGCTGCGCGCATATTCCTGTCCGTGCACGATCTGCACGAAGTACAGGCGAAGAATGAGCAGTACGGCGATCGCGACAAAAACGCTGCAGATCACGCGTACGCGAACGAGAAGCCTAGATCGCATTGCGGCCCATTGTATCAAGCGCCGCGGATGCCGCGTTGCCCGGCCGGTAGACGTAATGCGTTTCTGCAAGCGGCGCGAGGCCGATATCGCCTGCGCTCGCCGGCGTCACTTCCTGCGAGAGCGCGAAGTATTGCGTTTCCATCGAAGCAATCGCGCTTTGGAGCGAAGCGGTCTGCGCGTTCGCTTCCTTGCGCGCCATGATATTCAAAACCGATGCGGCGACGAAATAGATGTACGCGAGTATGAAGATCAAAAGCAGCGCGAGGAGCGCCTGGCGCGCGAGCCGCTCGTAGGGATGCTCGATCGCGAGCGAAATACGCCGCTTCGAGACGAAGAGGTTCAACTTCGCCTGGTGTTCAGACGGAATGTATTTGCTGATCTTGAGTGCCTTTTTCATATTCCAATTTTTCTATTACCCGAAGCTTTGCGCTACGCGATCGCGGATTTGTTGCGATCTCTTCTTCCGACGGCGTCAGCGGTTTTTTCGTGACACGCTTTCCGCTTCCCTCGTCTTCACGCTCGCGGAAGAGGCGCTTTACGATGCGGTCCTCGATCGAGTGGAAGGTGATGACAGCGATCCTGCCGCCCGGAGCGAGCATCCGCCACGCGCTCGCGAGCCCGTCTTCGAGCGCGCCGAGCTCGTCGTTGACGGCGATGCGGAGTGCCTGGAAGGTCTTCGTCGCGGGATGAATGCGTCCATGCCGATACGGTGCCGGCACCGCCGCTTTCACAATTTCCGCAAGCTCGCGTGCAGTCGCGATCGTTTTTTTCTCGCGTTCGCTGACGATCCGTTTGGCGATACGTTTCGCGTATCGCTCCTCGCCCCAGCCACGGATGACATCTTCGATCGACGACGCTTCCCATTTGTTGACGATCGTTGCCGCCGTGAGCGGCTGCGCTTCGTCGTACGTCATGGAAAGGGGCTCGTCGGAGAGGAATGAGAATCCTCGTCCGCTTGCGAGCTGATAGCCGCTCCAGCCGAGGTCGAATACCGCCGCGTCGATCTGATCGAAGCCATGCGATGCGAGCCGGTCGCCGAGATTACGAAAGTTGTCGTGTATTAAATGTACGCGTGCATCGTTTTTGAAAATCTCTGCTGCACGTTCTATGGCGTCCTTATCCGCATCGAGCGCGATCAATCGCCCTTCCGGTCCGAGCCGCCGCAGGATCTCCTGGGCATGGCCCGCTCCGCCGAGCGTTCCGTCGAGCACGATATTCGACGGCTCGATATTGAGCGCGTCTATCGCTTCGTGTAAAAGAACAGTTCGATGCCCTGACGGCATCGAGTCGCCGGAGGATAGTGAGCGTCGCGTGCGCATGACGTTTGAAATAATCCCCCGACGGCTCGAAGCCACCGGATTACAAGGCGCCGATCTCTCCGAGTTTCTTGGCCATCTTCTCCGCATCTTTTTCGATGCGAGCCTTATAGCCTTTCCACCGGAGAGCATCCCAGACCTCGACATGGTCTGATACGCCGGTAAACACGACATTTTTCTTCAGCTGCGCATACTCTTTCTGGTGATCCGGGACCAAGATGCGTCCCACGTCGTCCACCTCGACTTCCGCAGCGCCCGAAAGCATGAAGCGATTGAAGCCGCGCGTGTCCTCGTTGACGATCGAAAGCGATTGCAGCTTCTCCGCCACCTTCTGCCAGTCATTCGGCGAGTAGATGAAGAGACAGTTGTCGAGGCCTCGGGTCATTACGACACGTTTCCCCAGTCGGGCGCGGAACGCTTTCGGAAGCGAAACGCGCTTCTTCTCATCCAGCGTGTGCTCGTATTCGCCGATCAGCAGCATTGTCATGTTTTACCACTTTATCCCACTGAGATAAAATATACACCACTATACCCTACCTCAAGGCAGTTATCCACACCGCCTCTGGTAGCGAGCGGGTCTCAATAAGGTGTGTATAACTCATTGACATTTATTGTTAAAAGTGGTAGAATTGACGATAGCTTAAAGTGGTACTAATAGGGCCTTAAACGGCTCACTCGCAATCAAAACAGGGAGCTGAAGACGATGCGGAAAATACTGATCACGGCTTTCGCCGTGCTGACGACCCTGGGGGCGGCGCATGCGCAATCCCCGATCCTCAAGGTCGTCTTCCCGACCGAACTCGGGAAGCTGCCGGGCAAGCCCCGGCTGCACAACGATCATGACTTCACGAAGGAGATCGATGTCGCGAAGGCGATGCTGAAGCACGAGACCGCCGGATTCACTGTCGAACGCGGCGCGCTCAAGAGCTACAACATCATCCTCGCGGTCAAGCATCGCGACAAGCCGGAGATCGAGCTCGTCCGCATGGAGAAGGACGGGGCAAACTCGCTCGGCTTCGAGATCGACTGGGAGAAGGCCAACGGCGTCAACACGAACTTCATCGTGAAGGTGCCCGAGGGCTACGTCGTCCTCGCCAATCGTCGCGTCATCAAGCTTGGCCGGTATGTGGAGGCGATCTATACACCCTTCACGGCCAATCTCGACACGCCGAAGATGCGTGCGAACGGTCTCGCGTATCTGCAGACCGTCCTTGAGAAAGCGTACGAACGTGCCAAACACGTCGACTCGGAAGCGTTCCCCGGTAAGACGGTCGCGGAAATCGTCCCGATCAAAGTCGCGCTGAAGCTCGCCATCATCGAGCATCAAGATCCCTCAAGGCTGAAGACGACGACGATCGGCGATCTCACCAACGAGGTGTTGACGACGATCGGCGCAAACCGCGAGCGCGCGTATGCGTTCGCGATCTCGACGGCCAAGGCGCGCGGACTCTTCCAGTTCATCCCGCGCACCTACGCCGCCATCCGGCAGCAATATCCGGATGCGAAGCTCCATGCCGCCTTCCCGGCCGGCATGAACGATCACGTGAACGCCGCGCTCGCCTCGCTTCTGCTCTTCGACTCCGACATGCGGCAGGCGTCTCCCGAGCAACGGGAGGAGATGCTGAAGGATCCGGAGAAGCAGGGCGGTTTCCTTGCGATCTCGTACAACAGCGGCGCACGCCGCGCCGTGTGCTGGCTCGCGCGTGGCGACGGATGCCTGCTCCCGGAGACGCGGGATTACAAGCGCAAGCTTGCCGGCGTTTCGTCGTTCTTCCCGTACTGATGATGGAGGTACGGACGCACCAAACAGATCCTCCGCGGCTCGCTCGCGGAGGATCATTCTTTTTCTATTGAAGACGGTTTTTCGGCGCGAGTTGCCCGAGAAGTCGCTCACGATAATCTTCCAAGGCATCCGCAGCCTTCGCAGACTTCTGCAGTGAGCCGCGCATAAAGTCAGCTTGTTCTTCCATTTCAGCAAGTTTTTTTGATTCCGTCTCACTTCCTGTCGCGCGCAGTATGGCGATAGAGAGTTCGAGCTCGGCGAGCTGCCTTGCGACCGGCTTCGCTTTTTCTTTACTGCCAGCAAGCTGGGCATCGACGCCGTGCATTTTCCGACCTGGCTCCTCGGGCTCGATGCGGCTGCTGAAGCGCTCCATGCACTCCAGTATATCGCGGGCACGCTGTGCGCTCGCGTGATACCATCCTTCAATGTTGAGCATCTTCAAGCGCGCAGATGCGGAGACCCTTGAGTCGCTTGCAGAAGAGTTGCGCGTGCGCAATACGAAGCATTTCATCCTCCTTTTCTCGATGGGATCGCAGTTCGATCATCTGATCGTCCAACGCTTGGCAAAGCTCGGCGTTTTCTGTCTCGTCGCCGACCCGGCGACTGTGACAGCTGAAGATGTAAAAAAAGTTGCGCCCGCGGGCATCATTCTCTCCGGCGGCCCGGCATCGGTGCACGATGAGCCGCCGCCGTTTGATAACACAATATTCGATCTCGATATTGCGACGCTCGGCATCTGTCTCGGTTTCCAGATGTGGGCGAAACATGTCGGCGCGAAGGTAACGCCGCACGAAAAGCGCGAGTTCGGCGTGCACACATTCAAGAAGCGCGGTGAAGACCCGTTGTTTGCGGATATTCCAGAGCAGAGCATGGTCCTCGAAACGCATGGCGACTCAATCGAAGAAGGTTCTGCACTCGAAAATCTTGGGGCGACCGACAACGCACCGGTCGCCGCCGGTCGCAAAGATCATCTGTGGGGCGTGCAATTCCATCCGGAGGTCAGTGATACGGAATTCGGCGAGAAAATGTACGAGAATTTTGTGGCCATTTGCGGTATCACCGATCGTTTCCCTGCTCACTCGGTCGCGGAGCGCAAAGTTACAGAATTGAGAAAGCAGCTCGAAGGCAAGAAAGTGCTGATCGCACTCTCCGGCGGGTCGGATTCATCGGTCGTGGCCTACCTTCTGAAGGATGCTCTAGAGAGCAAGGGCGGTTCCATCAAAGGGGTGTATATCCGCGGGATAGACCGGCCCGACGACGAAGCCTATGTGCGCAAATATTTCGGCAACGAAGACTGGATCGAGGTCGAGATCGTCGACGCCACGGATAAATTCCTCGAAGCGCTCGCGGGCAAGCGCGAAATGCGTGAGAAGCGAATGGCGATGCGTGGTATTTACAAAGAAGTGCTTGAAGAAAAGATCAAGGAATTCGGCGCAGATTTTATCGCACAGGGCACGCTCTACACGGATCTGCGTGAAAGCGGTCATGGACACGCGACCGGCGCTCGCGTCGCCGAGATCAAAGTCCACCACAATACCAACCTCGGGTTCTTTGTGCCGGAGATCGCGCCGCTCGAAGATCAGGTAAAAGACTCCGCGCGCTCGATCGGACGCGATATCGGCGTGCCGGAAGATCTACTCGTGCGGCATCCATTTCCCGGCCCAGGGCTTATCGTCCGCATCGAGGGCGAGGTAAATGCAGAGACGCTTCGCGTCGCCCGCGCGGTCGACGGCATTTATATAGAAGAATTGCGCGCCGCGGATCTCTATCAAAGTGTTTGGCAGGCCGGCGCGACGATCACCCATTCAATGCATACGGAGAGCAAGGGCGACGGCGCAGGCCTCGGCCGCGTGGTCGCGCTCTGGGCCGTCTGGAGCGTGAACGGCTTCACCGCGCGCTTCGCACAACTGCCCTACGAATTTCTCGACAAGGTCTCGCGCCGCATCACCAACGAAGTGCGCGAAGTCGGCGCGGTGGTCTACCGCATCTCCGACAAACCGCCTTCAACTATTGAGTGGGGCTGAATCAGTGGACCTACCGGGAGTCGAACCCGGACCTCGTCCATGCCATGGACGCATTCTACCGCTGAACTATAGGCCCTGAACGCTCGTATCCTATCAAATATCAATTGCTTTGGGCAGGCGGTGCGGGCGGCGTTTTAGACGATGCAGGATTTGAGAGGCACTGAGAGAGCGACGCATTCGGCGTCCAACCGCATTTGCCGTTGGCCTGTCGTTCGCACATCGAATACTTTTGATAGCATGCGTACTCGGGGCGGTACTCACAATTCGAGACAAGATCCTCTCCTGCCTCCCCGCAGAGCTGCCCGCTACAGCCTCCTACTTGGCAACCATTCGCGGTGATCGGCTGCGTGCTCGATGCATTCGGCATAGTCACTTGCTCGTTGGGATTCGTGAATGTACGACCGTCGGGTGTGCGGCACTGCGAAGGATATGAATCCATGACGGGATACCCAGCTCTCACACAGTCGTCGTATGAGCTGATCGAAAACAGCCGCTGTTCCCGTGCCGTATTAGAAAGCGCGAGAAGAAGTCCCGCGATGATGCACAGCACAATGAGGATGCCGATTAAATTTACGGTTTTGAGTTCTGAATGCATGGCGATAGTGTAGCAAATTCTTTTAAAGCGTCGCGATTCCTCCCGGCAGGAGTCGAACCTACATCGGCCCCTTCGGAGGGGGCTATCCTATCCATTGAACGACGGGAGGGTCGATGCAGGGTAGCATTTCCTACTCGGCTTCGAAAAGCGCCGAGAGCGACTCGCCGCTTTCGATGCGGTGGATAGCATCGCCGAAAATGTCCCCTACCGAGACGACCTCGATCTTCTCGCTCAACGGACGATCGGAACTGATAGTGTCCGTGATAAAAAGTTTCTTGATGACGGAGTTCTCGAGATTGTCATTGGCCGGGCCCGAGAGAACACCGTGCGAGGCCATCGCGTACACTTCGCGCGCGCCGTTTTCCGCAAGCAGTGCCGCAGCGCGGGAGAGCGTGCCGCACGTATCCGCAATGTCGTCGACGATGAGCGCTACTTTGCCGGAGACGTCGCCGATCAATTTCATGCGAGCGATCTGATTCGGGATATCGCGTTCCTTGTGAATGATCGCGAGGTCGGCGGATTTCATGAGACGCTTCGCATAGCTCTGCGCGCGCACCACGCCGCCCGCGTCCGGGGAGACGACCACGAGGTCGTCTTTGTCGAGCGTGTCCTTGAAGCTTTCCTGGAAATGCGAAATGAAAACTGGCCGCGCGTAGAGGTAGTCGAGCAGCGTCTTCCTGAAAAATCCGCCGATCGCGTCGTTGTGCAGGTCCATAGTAAGCAGGCGCCGCGTGCCGAGCGACTCGAGGATCGTCGTCATCACGCGCGCGGAGATCGGCTCGCGCGGTTTTGATTTGCGGTCCTGCCGCGAATAGCCGAAATATGGAATGACGGCGGTGATGTCGTTGGCGTCCGCGCGTCGCGCGGCATCGATCGCAAGAAAAAGCCGCATCCAATTCGACGCCGCGCCGTTGGTCGACTGCACGATGTAAATATTGCGGCCGCGCAAATTCTCTTCGAACTGCACGTACTCTTCGCCATCGGCGAATGTCTTGCATTTGATCGCGCCGAGCGAGGTGCCCGCGCGCTTCGCCATCGCAGCTGCGAGTCCATCATTGGAGCCCAAGCTGAAGATGCGGAAGTCCATATCGATAGTTAGACAGTATACACGCTTCTTTCGGGCTGCCGAGAATCGAACTCGGGCTACAAGCACCCCATGCTTGCGTACTACCACTATACGACAGCCCGTCTATTACTAAGGCGCAGCTTGCTCTACACTACACGCGCCCGTCGTTCGAAGAAGTCTTTTGTCGGGCCGCCGGGAATCGAACCCGGTCTTTACGCACCCGAAGCGCACGTACTACCGGTATACTACGGCCCGGCAAAAAACTTCTTCGCGAGGTGATTATACCCCGGTGCACCCTGAAGGATTCGAACCTTCGACCTTTCGAATGTGAATCGAACGCTCTAACCAACTGAGCTAAGGGTGCGTTCTCTGTCTCCAGCGCTTTCTACGCGTTCCCCAGCCACTCTTGCAATCAAAGCGCCACAGGAGCTAAGGGTGCGTTGCGCGATTATCGCTTAAAAGGCTGTAATACTCAAGAATTGCGCTGAGTGCAGCCCATATCCTTTCTGCGCGCTTGACACTATTTTGCTTTCCCGCATTAATTTGAAGATGCGCTCATATATTCGTATGGGCCTCTCGTTCCTCCTGTGCTACGGCGCGGGATTTCTGGGTTCCCTTTTCGTCCAGACCGGAAGCGGCAGCTGGTACGACATGCTCATCAAACCCTCGCTCACGCCGACCAAATACGCCTTCCCCGTCGTCTGGCTTATTCTTTATTTCCTCATGTCGGTCGCCCTCTGGATCGTCTGGGAGGAAGACGAATATGCAAGCGAATTCCGCGGATGGGTGCCGCTTTTCATCGCGCACCTCTTGCTGAACGCCGCGTGGCCCGTCTTCTTCTTCGGATTCCATGCAATATTCATCGCACTCGTCGACATCATCATCCTCGACTTTCTCGTCGTTCTCTTGCTCGCCGGCGCAGGCGAAGTGGATCGGCGCG
>JAFAPB010000046.1 GCA_019247335.1 Candidatus Kaiserbacteria bacterium | reverse complement strand
TCGCGGCGATATAACGCACCGCCTGAAGCGGCGTGATCTGGAATCCGTACTGCCCGATCGCAGTGTGATACGTATCGCCGATGCGCCACGGGTCGTCCGCGCCGAAGACCTGCGCTTTCCACGCAGGGGTCGGGAGGATGCCGGATTTCTCGCCGAGGAGCGCGATGCCGGTCGTCGATCCCAAGCCGAACTTGCGCGCATATTCATCGAGCTTTGTGATGCCGAGACCGTTCTGCGAACCGAAGCCGCCGCCGATCGTATAGAAATATTCGTCGGAGGAAACGGCGATCGCTGTGCGCATGTCGATCCAGCCGTGCACCGTCCAATCATGGAAAACGCTCGGGTGCGCCGGGTCATATGGATTCGGCAACGTGAGCGCGCCGGTCGAAAGGATCTGCTTATCCGGCGAGATGATGCCTTCGTTGAGCGCTGCGACGGCGAAGATCGGCTTCACGATGGAACCGGGAGTGTAGAGTCCCGCGACCGCGCGATTCAACAGCGGCGTGCGCGAATCGTTCGATGCCGCAAGCACCGCCGCATTCTCGCCGTCGGTGAACGCCTGATTGCTGTATTCGGGAAAACTCGTGATCGCGATCACTTCTCCCGTACGTACATCCATGATGACCGCCGCGCCGCCGCGGAAGCCCATGTCATTCGCATGCTGCATTAAGACCGTATTGAGCTTGCTCTGCACCTCTGCATCAATAGAGAGCGCGATATCTTTGCCGCTTTGCGGCGGCGCGATGATATTTTCACGCTGCACCTCGCCGTGCGCGTCGCGCTCGATCATCGTGTGGCCGTTCACGCCGGCAAGTTGATCGTTGTATGAAAGTTCGACGCCGGAGACGCCGGAATAATCCTCGCGCCACCAGGTGCCGTTCGCGTCGGCGCGCGGATACTGCAGGAATCCGAGCAGATGCGCGAGTCCCGGCAGCGTCGTGTATTTACGGAGCGCATAGGTCGACGTCGCGCTCGTTGTCGCCTGCGCCTCGTTCCACGCGAGCTCCTTCCCTGTCCGATCGTAGATCAGGCCGCGCGTCGCGAAAAGAATATTCTGATCGAGCGTGTTGTCGCGCGATATCTCCGCGTATTTCACGCCGTTGGAGACCTCAAGCGAAAACGCCCGGTACGCGAAGAGACAGACGATCGCGGTGAAAACGAATCCAACGGTCAGGATCGATCGAATGGGAACGGGACGCGCGACGCGTCCTTCGAATGCTTTGGCGTTGAACTCGGGAAGGTTGGACGAATCGAGGAAGATCTCATCAGGCGCTATTTCATGAATCTTCCGTCGTCGTCGGAACATGACCGCACTGTATCAAAAAAAGCATCGGCCGAAAAATTACCGCACCCCGAGAGTACTTGGATTCTCTAAGGCCTACGGCTAAGAGAATCTCAGCGCAGAAATTCGAGTCGCAGCGGCTCAAGCCCCCAGACGATAATGATCGATGCGATCGTAAAAAGCGGGAGTGCGTGTGTCTCGGGCGCGCCGATCCAGAGCATATCGGTAAAAAACCCGATGGCGATCGCTTCGATGGCGCGGAAGCGCAGTGCCAAAAGCACGATGCACGCGATCGGGACCCAGGGCGGCGCGATCATCGCCCCCAAGAAACCGATCACAGCGAGCGCGGGGCGGACGTTATGCATGGAGAATGTAGACGAAGCGGAGCGACTCGAGATTCACCGGAATGCGCACATAGACCGTCTGGTCGGGGCTCGTCGGCGAAGACTCCACTTTGCCGACGATGCCGACGGGCCGCCCGCCGTACTGGCGCGCGATAACAGGATCGCCCGCTTGGATCGAAACGCCGCGCGGCGCGCTGCCTTTTGCATTGCCGCCGCCCTCACCCGTGAGCGTGACGGGAGTCGTACCGATGAGCACGTCGCTCGTCATGCCGGATGAAAAGATGCCGCGCACTGCGCTCGTTCGATCCTGCACGTCGGCAATGATGCCGATCACGAATCCGCCGGGCGTGAGCACGATATCGCCAGCGGCGACCGGATCATTTTTTCCGGCGCCGATGAGAAATGTCCCATAGGGTGAGCTTCGAAACGACGAAACGACGGGCGCCGTGATGCCTCGCTCAGTCGACGCAAGGTGCACGAGATCGCGCAGCTGCGTATTTTCGTCGGCGACGACATTGTACTGCGCCGCCTTTTCCTGCAACGATGCGACCTCATCACGCAGCGACGCGTTCTCGCTCGCGAGCGCACGATGGCTTCTGAAATAGCCGGTCTCTATGATACCGGCGCGCGCACGCGCCGTCGCCGACCACAGTGTCGTCGCGCCCGTGCGAATGAGCGAGCGAACCGATCCGCCCGTTACGATGTCGAGCACGATCAAAAAAACGACGAGAAATGTCGCGGCGAGGAGCCGCCGCCGCCCCGCGCGCGCTCCGTGCAGCGATCGGTGCGAGAATTCCGCCATACCTATTCGGTCGGAATGAGCTCGTCATCGCTCTTAAGGAGCGCCTCGCGGTATCGGTCGAGGTCGCCGAGTACGATCGATGTGCCGCGGACGACAGCGGTCAAAGGGTCGGTCGCGACGATGACCGGAATGCCGATCATGCGCGAGATGTAATCCGGGAGGCCGCGGATCAGCGCCCCGCCCCCGGCGAGATACATACCGCGCTGCATCACGTCGGCGACGATTTCCGGCGGCGTCGTTTCGAGCACCTCTTTGATGGATTCCAAAAGCTCGTCGATCGAGTGGTCGATCGCATTGCGGATGTCCTGATCGGTGATGAGGATCTCCCGCGGCAGTCCCGAAACGAGATCGCGCCCGCGGACGATCGCCTCGAGCCGATCGCGGCCGGGCGCAACATTCGCGATCGCGATCTTAATTTCCTCGGCGGTCTTCTCACCGATCAAGAGCTTATATTCGTTCCTGATGTGGCTGATGATGTCTGCGTTGAATTTATCGCCTGCGATGCGTACGTTGCGCGCGTTGACGAGTCCGCCGAGGCTAACGATTCCGATATCCGTCGTACCGCCGCCGATGTCGATCACCATGCTTCCTGATGGCTCATGCACCGGCAGCTCGATACCGATCGCGGCCGCGAGCGGCTCTTCGATGATATGTACCTCGCGCGCGCCTGCGGCGCGCGCCGCATCGCGCACGGCTCGCACCTCGACGGAGGTGATACCGGACGGCACGCCGACAGCGACACGCGGCCCGAGGAGCTTCGTGTGCCCCGCCTGCGCCTTATTGATCAGGTATGAAAGCAGCTCCGAAGTCACTTCGAAGTCGGAGATCACGCCGTCGATGACCGGTTGAACGGCCTGGATGTGCGGCGGCGTGCGTCCGAGCATGTCTTTGGCAATCTGCCCGACTGCGACCACCTGCCCCGTTTTCGTGTTCATCGCGACGATCGATGGCTCCGATATAACGACGCCGCGTCCGCTCACGTTAACAAGCGTATTCGCCGTCCCAAGATCGATGCCAATGTCGTTCGAAAACCAACCGAGCACCCTGTCTTTCATCTCGCGCAATGCCTTGAACATACTTATTTCTGCAAGTGCTCGATAATCCCGCTTTCCGATACAAATGTGGTTGAGCCGCTCTTGCGCTCAGCGACCTCGACGCCGCCTTCCTGCATGGTCTTCTCGGAAATGACAAGTCGCGTCGGAATGCCGATCAATTCCGCGTCGGCGAATTTCTCTCCCGCGCGGATATCGCGGTCGTCATAGAGCACATCGATATCATTTTCCTTAAACTGTTCGTACAATTTATCCGCTTCGGCCTGCAGTTCCGCGTTCCCGCCCGTAATCGCAACGAGATGCACATCGAACGGCGCGATCGTCTCGGGCCAGACGATCCCCTTCTCGTCGGCGAGCACTTCGACCGCCGTTCCCATGAGCCGCGTCGTGCCGATGCCGTAACAACCCATGATCGGTGTCTGATCGTTGCCGTCTTTGTCTTTATAGGTGAATCCGAAGCTCTTGGGATATTTCGTGCCGAGGTCGAAGACATTGCCCACCTCCGCCGCGCGCGCTTTCTTGAGCGTTGATTTGCCGCACTTGGGGCAGGTCTCGCCTTCTGCGACCTTTGATACCTCGACATTCGCGCAGTGCGTGCAACAATCGCAGTACACGATGTCATCCTCGCCCGCATCGGTGAGTACCATAAATTCGTACGAAAGCTTTTCGGAAAAGCTGCCGCCGGATGCCTCGGTGACCTTGGCGTCCAGTCCGCAGCGCTGATAGACGCGGAAATACGCCTGCTTCACCGTCTCGTAAAAACGATCGAAGTCGGCCTGCGATTCGTGAAAACTGTACATGTCTTTCATGCCGAACTCCCTACCGCGCATAATGCCGCTTTTTGCGCGCAGCTCGTCGCGATATTTCTGCCCGATCTGGTAGATGGCGAACGGCAGATCCTTGTACGACGCGGCGTATTCCTGCGCGATCGGCGTGACGATCTCCTCCTCGCTCTGCCCGAGCGCGTATTCTTTTTCCGTGCGGCTCTGGATCTTGAAGAGTACGTCGACATTGTCCCAGCCGCCGGTCTTTTTCCAGTTCTCGCTCGGGTGGAGCGTCGCCATTCGTACTTCCTGCCCGCCGATCGCGTTCATTTCTTCTCGGATGATGTTCTCGATCTTCGATAGGACGCGGACGCCGAGCGGAAGGTATGAATACACGCCGGCCATTTCCTTATGAATGAAGCCGCCGCGAATGAGAAGCTGCGCGTTTTTCGCGACCTCGTCTTTCGGAGCCGATTTGCGCGTCTTGGTGAAGAGGTGCGATTGTCGCATGGTGGCGATTATTCTAGCGCACTTTATAGGTACTGTACTTGACACTTTAGAGACACGAATGCATCGTACGGGCAGTAGCAACGTCGCCCCAAGCGACAGAGAGATGCGGAGTGAACATGCTGATTGTTAGACAAACCGGACCGCAATCGTGGGCCGCTTCAACCCCCGCGATAGCGCTGCCGAAGCCCGACTGCTTCGGCGAGGCTTTGCTGGATTACGCCATGACCAACCGCGACCATCATTATCTGCTGCCGGATGACCGCGAGGCAGCAGAGATCGCACGCGAATACAGTGCACCGCAGTATGCCGGGCACCCGCTCGCCCAACTCTATGCGATGCAGCACGCGGTCGAACGCCACTGCCCGGGCGAATCCCGACAGCTGATCTGGGCGTCGCCGATCCGTATGGATTACGACGCGAGGACATTTCTCTGGCTGCCGGCATTCGAATTCCACCGGCCGCTCATCTCTGCATATCACTGAAAGGCAGGATCGTGATGGCTGATGATAAAGACTGGCGCGCGAGTGTGCATGCTACCAAGACGGCAGACGAGATCATCGCATTGGTCGATGATCTCTGTGAACGTGCTCTCCGACCCCCGCATATCCTGAAGAAAACGCAGACCGTCGCGATCGTGGCGGGGGCTTTCCTCTCGGCATTCGACGCCGCAGTGAAGAGCGGACTCCCGACCCGCGCGGAGGTCGACGAGGGCAATCTCATCGGTGCCTTCATGCAGCTGTTACGTGAGGGCGTCGACATCTTCGTCGCGGAGACGGGAGCGGAAGAAAGCGAGGTTCTTTCGTGGATGCGCAACCAATTCGCGCAGGCGTTTGATCGCCGAATCACCGCAGCGATGTCGTCAGACTGACGAGCCTGCGTAACTGGAGACCTTTGCCCCGGCTCGCTTGCCGGGGCATTCTCTTTTTGCTAGATTCTCTGCATCTCGTGCGCGCGAAATGATTCCGTGGCACCGCAAGGCGCCATTTTTCTTTTTGTGCGAGGAAGCGGGACAACAAAGCAGGTTGCTATGACGCAAGCTCCAACAGCGGACGCCCAAGTCTAGCGGAGGAACCCCACCGGTGGCGGTCAACGCCACCGGCTATCTTTATAGATTTTGAGCCACGAAATTGATTTGACATATATATTTTTATGGTGTATAATATGCACAGCGTATAACGGGGTCAAGGAGGCCCTATTCGCATGATGGAACTCGATCTGACTGCTGCGCCGAAGATGGTTCGCGCGCAACTGGAAGAATTGAAGACTACTTCCCGCGTCGAAGAACCGGGCTGGCTCTGGGGAACGAACGTCGTCGAGCGCACCAAAACCGTGTCGTGGCCGGATGTACCAGTCGATCATCCGGATGTCCTCGCTGGCAAGTACGGACGCCGCTGGTATCAATACAGCCGGCATGTGCTGCGTCTTGTGCAGGCCAACGGCTACCGCGGCGCCCTGCGGGTCGTCTGCTATGTCATCAATGGCAAGACCTTCACGGCGGGCGCGGAGCAGCTCACAATCGCTATCAATCCCGATCTTGTCGCGAAGTACGGCGGCAAGCCCGTCGCGGTAATGACTTACTGCAATCGTGGGACTGGCAAGGAGACCTATGACAGCGACGAGCGGTCGCTCAAAGTTTATTTCGCGAGCGACGAGCAGGCCAACCAGTACCTGATCGCATCCGGCCGCGGTATGCCGCAGAAGCTGCGCTATCGCGGCGAGACCTATGAGCGCCAGGACGACGGTTCGTATCAGAGCTCCGGCGGTCTCATTCTCGCGGCGCTGGTCATGCTCTGGCTGCTCACGCCCTCGGATGAGGGTCGCGCGCAGTTGCTCGAGCAGCATCCGGAGCTCAAGGAGTTGACCGAGCCGGTCGAGCAGCCCGAAGGCGAGGCGGCGGAGAATGCGACCGAAGACGATCAGCAAGACGACACTGCTGACGATGCCGACTTCGATGACTCCGGCGATGACGGAGATCGCGACGACGGTGATTTCGACGGAGGTGACAGCGGCGACTGAGCTCCGCTCACCCAACAACGATCTGAAGGCGCTGCATCGCGGCGCCTTCTTCTTTTTATGTAACGAGCCGAATGATATCGTGGTACGTGACAGTCACCATAAGCATGATGATGAGCGCGACGCCGAGCGTATTCAATAATTGCAGCGCAAGCCGCGGTGCATTGCGGCGCATCAAAGCTTCGATGCCGACGATAAGTAGGCGGCCGCCGTCGAGCGCCGGGATCGGGATCAGGTTGATGACCGCGAGATTGATCGAAATAAATCCTGCGAGCGAAAGTACGTAGCCTAAGCCGCTGCGCGATGCTTCCGCAACATAGCTCACGAGACCGACGGGACCGGTCACGTGCTGCAGATCCGGCGCACCATGCGCCGCCGTTTTGATGATGTTCCAAAGTCCTGCGATTGAAACCTCAAGCGTGCCGAGCGATTGGTAGTACCCTTCTATAAATGCTTGCTTCCATGGCAGCGATTCGGTCGTGACGAGAACGAGCCCTACACCGATCGCCGGCCTACCCGCTTCGCTTGCGACTACGGCGTGCGCAGGATGCACGATCGCGGTTGTCGTCGCATCAAGATGCTTGTAGGTGATGGAGAGCGCCGCTCCCGCTCTCGCGCTGACGAAGTCGAGCACGGTTTCCGGCGTAAGCGGCGCGGGCGACGCACCCTTATCATCGGTCAGCGCAACTATGTCGTCCCCTACTTGGATGCCGGCGACATCGGCCGGCGATCCGACGACCAGATCGGAGACGATGAGACGCGAGGTCGGGCTCGGCGAATCAACCGGATGCAAAATGCCGACTGCGTACGCACTCGAGAAAAGCAGCCACGCGGCGAGTGCGTTCATGGTGACGCCCGCGACTAATATGACCGCCTGCTTCCAGCGCGGCGAATCGACAAAGCTCCCTACCCCGTGCTGCTTGTCTCCGTCATCGCCGAAGAGTCGCACGAAGCCGCCGAATGGGATCCAGTTGAGCGAATATTCGGTATCGCCGATCTTCCCGAAGAGAAATGCGCGCGGCGGATAGCCCACGCCGAACTCCGTCACTTTCACGCCGAAGATCTTCGCAGCGATGAAATGGCCCAGCTCGTGGACGACAATAAGAAACACGAGGATCGCGATGACTAAGAGCGCGATCATGAACTCATCTCCGATTCTTTTGCCTCGAACGCTTTCTCAAGTTCTTCATTGGCCTTGTCGACGCGCTTCTGCAGATCGTCCTTGAGCATGAATTTGTCGTCCTCGGTCAGCGTCCCTTCGCGCTCGCGCTCCTGGATCTCCTTCCACGACTCATCGCGCGCGAGACGCACGCTCGTGCGCGCCTCTTCGAGCTTTTGCTTAGCAAGCTTCACGAGCTGCTCGCGGCGCTCGGCGGTCAACTCCGGAAACGAGACGCGGACGCTCGATCCGTCGGATGACGTGCCGAGGCCGAGATTGGCGGCGGTGATCGCGCGCTCGATGTCTTTTACGATACCTGCATCGTACGCAGTGACACGCAGCGTGCGCGCATCTTCCACAGAGACATTGCCCACCTGCTTGAGCGGCATCATCGAGCCGTAAGCGGAGACCTGCACGCTATCGAGTATCGCCGGCGTTGCGCGGCCGGTGCGGAGTCCGCGATATTCCTTGGCGAGCCATTCACGGGCGTCGGCAAGTTTGGTATCGAGCGGCTTCAGATCGAAATCTGCCATAGGCAACCATTATACACGCGGGGCAAGAAGTGCCACTTGTTCAAGGAGCGATTTGAGAAGCGAGCCTTTGTCTCCGATATATTTGCGGGCGCGATACACCGCATCAATGCCGACGCGGTTGTTCATCGGGTCTTTAGAAAGCTCACGCTCGAGCGCCGCAAGGAGCGAGAGCGCATTGCCGATATCACGCACGTCAGCTTCGTCCTTTTCGAGCAACGGCTTCAGGAGATCGAGGCGTTTCTGCGGAGTCGCCGCCAGAAACGAGCGCGCCGCAGCGCTTTCATCTGCTGCGTCGAACGACATGATCTGCGCGCGCGAACGAACCGTCGGCAAAAGCTGCGACGGTGACGGCACGATAAATATAAAAAGCGCATCACCCGGTGCCTCTTCAAGCGTCTTCAGCATCGTGTTCTGCGCCTCATACGTAAGATTCGGGGTGACGACGATAAAAACGCGCCTACCCGTGCCGAGCGCCTTGCCGGAGGCGCGCTCGCACAGCGAGCGAGCGTCTTCCACGAGAAATTGCGAATAGGTGCGCACGTCGAGATCGGGATTTCCTGTCGTTTCGATTCCCTCCGCTTCGAGCAACGCCAAAACCTCCGGAACCGCATCCTGATTTCCCGCGATCAGCTGCACATTGCCCGAGAGCGCCATATGAGTAGTATAATCGCGCCATGTCAGCGCCGAAAGGAATGGAAAAAGCCGCGCTCGCGATCACGCGCTGGATCGGATCGACGCAGTCGATTCTTCTCCATACAGCATTTTTTGCAATCATGATTTTTTTGCTGCTAAAAAGAGTCTTTCCGTTCGACACACTTATTCTCGTCTTTAATACGGCCGTCTCTCTCGAGGCGATCTATCTCGCCCTTTTCATTCAAATGACCGTCAATTCGCAGGCCGAAAGTATTCAGGAGGTCGGCAAAGATATCGACGAGATCCAGGAGGATATCGATGAAATGCAGGAGGACGTCGAAGAGATCCAGGAAGACGTAGACGAGCTCCAGGAAGACGTCGAAGACATAGGCGAAGACGTGGAGGAAATGACCGAAGAAGATAAGGCGGAAGAGCGCGAAGACGAGGAGCAACGGAAAACCCTTACCGATATCCAGACCGACTTGCGCAAGCTCATGGACGATATTGAGAAACTGAAATCTCGGTAAACCGAGTCTCTCAACACTCTTGACTAGACAAGTTAATGGCGTCGTTGTATAATTAAAAGGCCTCAAAATCGGGGTGCACTAGAAGTCTGAGGAGAAGTCGCTTGGGAATGAAGATTCGGGCATTGATCGCGGCTGCCGCGATCACAATCTTCACAACAACTGGGGCCGTGGGCGCCGTCGATCCGTCGATCGGAGCGCGCACGTGGGGTACTGGTATGCGTTCTTTCGACACTCGCTCGCCTGCCGAGAAGCGCGTCGCGCTTCGCCTGGCAGCGCCGCTGCACATCAAGGACCTGTTCGCGCCCGCTGAGCGGCAGCAAAGCAGCTACTCGCTGATCGCTATCGCACTCTGCATCGGGCTAATCGCGGCATTCGCCGTGATGCTCCCGTTCGGACGCGAGATGCTGATGCGGCGATCGCTGCGAGCGGAGCTTGAAGCGCGTGGGCTTGCGTAAGTCTTACGCGATCGTCCTGCCGGGCTTGCTCGGCAGGACGTTTCTCTTTTGTATAAAAAAGGAAGGCGGCCACGTGTCGTGTCCGCCCCCGGAGATCGCTCTCCGTTTCCGTCAGTTGGCCGGGAAGATCTTCGCGATGCGTTCCGCGATGTCCATGATGCCGTTCACGCTCTCGGGCCCCGCACGGTTTTGCCGGTGCAGAAGCAGCACGAGCGTCTGGGCGGTCTTGAACGTTGGATCGACCTCATAGACCCCTTTGAACGTCTCGGTGAACTTCGGACCGAGCTCCTTGCAGAGGCTCGCCGGCTTCACGTCGCCGACGGGCTCCGTCACGAAGCACCGGTTATCGATCCAGCGTTTCGCGAGACGAGCGGTCGCCGTATCGAAGCCGAGCTCGATGATGACCCGCCGGTCGTTCACCGCCTCGACGACCTGCGAATACACGCCTGCCGTCTGCACCCATTTGAGAAGGTGCGGCTCGATTCCGGAGAAGATCGCGTTGAGCATGAGCGGTTGCTCGACGATATCGCGCACCGCTTCGAGCACGCCGTCTTCACCGATCAAGGACTTGAGCTGCTCGATCGTCGAGAGGATCGCGCCGCCCGTATCGCCGCTGCCGACGATCTGACCCGCGTCGAGATAATCCAGCATTTTCGCTGGTCCCCGGATGAAATCGAGCAGCATGTCGCGGTCCGACGACGTGTCGGTCGCGTCGTCGTCGCAGGCAGCTTGCCCACTGACGAGACACCCGCTGTTGTCCTCCGACATCATCGTGGTCGTGGTCGCCTGCGCCTGGATGGGTGCGGCGAAGAGAAGTGCTGCAAGTGCAGCACCGATCACATTGAAGCGCATCTTGGTCGTGCTCCTGTTGCCCCGATGGTACCGGTCGGTATCCACCGCTCCCTTTATTATGTCATTATATAATGACGAAGTCAACAGCAGCCTATCGCTTCGAAATGATGGCTTTTTTGTAGGTGTCCAAATGCTTCAGCGCTTCACCGGTCCCCTTCGCGACGCAGTACGGTGCGTCTTTGGCCATTCGCGCCTTCACCCCTGTGCGACGATAGATGAGTTCCGGCAGATTGCGCAGCTGCGAGGAGCCGCCCGTCATGGTGATGCCGTTGTCGATGATGTCTGCGGCCAGTTCCGGCGGCGTATCTTGCAATACATCCTTGATCGCGCCGACCATCGTGCGCAATTCCTTGCCGATCGCGCGCACGACCTCGTTGGTACCGATCTCGATCGAGCGCGGGAGTCCCGTCAGATGATCGCGGCCTTTGATGACCATCATGAGCTCGTCCTCTACAGGCACTGCCGAGCCGATATGAATCTTGATATCCTCCGCCATTTTGTCACCGATCGAAAGATTGGCCGTCTTTTTGATGTAATCAGCGATCGCGCGGTCCATGCGGTTGCCCGCGCATTTGACCGAAGTCGAGGCAACGATGCCGCCGAGCGAGATGACCGCGACGTCGGTCGTGCCGCCGCCGATATCGACGATCATGTGTCCGCGCGCCTCCTGAATGGGAATCCCCGCGCCGATCGCCGCGAGGATCGGCTCTTTCACCACATATGCTTCGCGCGCGCCTGCTTTCGTCGCTGCCTCGACGACCGCGCGGCGCTCGGTCGAGGTGACTCCTGCAGGCACCGAGACCATGACTTCGGGGCGGAAGAGATTCCATCGCCCCAGCGCTTTCTTGATGTAATAGCGCAGCATCGCTTCCGTTACGCGATAATCCGCGATGACGCCGTCTTTCATCGGACGGTACGCGATGATCTCTTCCGGCGTTCTGCCGATCATATTCTTAGCATCGTTGCCGATCGCGAGTATCTTATTCTCACCCTGCGAGACGGCGACGACCGAGGGCTCGTTGAGCACAATGCCGTGGCCGGGAACGAAAACCAAGACCGTCGTCGTACCGAGATCGATGCCCAGCTTCGGAGCAAAAGAGAACGCCATGGTGCACGCATTGTATATGCACAGTCGGCTTTGACAAAGATTTAGCCGGCGCAAGAATAAACGTAGGTAATCTAATGCATCCTCCGACCAACGAGTCTCCTCCCGGGATGCATGGGGGCACCGCGAGCGCACTAGGCCGCCGACCAGCCAGCGATATGCGGCTCCGGCACCGGATCCCGACCTGAATACCGGACAGGTTGGCTAAACGGTAAAAGCTGAATCCGATCTCGCACCTTCGACACATGCGGGGCATTGCATTTGTATGTCGAACGGCTCGCGCTTGCGCGAGCCGTCTACTTTTTATCCGTACCGTCGCCTGTGTGTTTCTTCGGATTGATCTCCCACCAGAATTTTTTGGAGAAGTTTGCGGAGTCGTCGCAGACCTTTTTGAGATAGTAGAGGTCCTTGGTCGGGATTTTGGCGAGCATAAAACCCATGCGACCCATGGTGATCTTGGGCAATCCATCGCGCGCACGGGTCTTATTGAGCTGTTCGCAGAAATACTGCATGAGTTCTCCCCGCTCCGTCTCGCGAGTCGCAGCGGCCTTCCTTTTTATATGCGCACTGATGTGCTTCATGCGAAGCATTGTATCAAACGCTGTTTTTTGCTAAATTGCATTAAGTTTCGTTCCCTACGGAATGCTCAGGTCCGCCGCATCTCCTGAGGCCCGTGGGGTTCGGCCGGTCCGGGGGCAGCGTGTGAGTGGCCTCCTCAATGACACGCCGCCACCCGGCCGGCCACTTTCTTAGAGCGACGACGTTAGTCACGTGGCCGTAGAGGCTTCCGCCTCAGTCGGTAGTTTACCGACCGCTCTGAACGCCCAGTCTGCTTGCGGATTGGGCGCTTCACTTTTATACGCAGCGCCTCTATAGTTGAACGCAATGCGGAGCATTATCCCCTACGAACAAAACCCGGCGCTGCGGGAGACGGCGCGCGAGATACCGATCGACGATATCGGGAGCACACGCATACAGCATTTGATCGAAGAAATGAAAGATCTGCTTTCAAATGAGGTCTACGGTGTCGCGCTCGCGGCTTCGCAACTCGGCGAGCCGCTCCGCCTTTTCATCGTCTCCGGCAAGGCGCTCGCGCGCGGCACGCGCAACGCCAAGGACGAGCCGGCAAAAGCCGACGAACCTGCCACGGCGCTTCCTGACCAGGTGTATATAAATCCCGTCATCATCAAGACCTCGCGCGGGAAAAAGGACAAGCATGAAGGATGCCTCTCGGTACGCGGCAAATGGGGCATCGTCCCGCGAGCGGAAAAAATGACGCTGCGCGCATACAACGAACGCGGCGAAGAATTCACGCGGGGCGCCTCCGGCTTTCTCGCTCACATTTTCCAGCACGAGATGGATCACCTCGACGGTATTCTCTATATCGATAAGGCAAAAGAATTGTATGACGAAGAACCTGAAGACGAGTGATATTCCGTTCGTTTTCTTCGGCACGGGCAGGATCGCGCTTTTTGTCGCGCTCGAGCTCGAAGCAGCTGGGCATCTGCCCGCGCTCGTCGTGACGGCGCCCGACAAAGCGAAAGGGCGCGGCATGGAGATCGGACAGTCGCTTATCGCGCAGTGGGCCGAGTCGCGCCGGCTCGAAATATTGAAGCCGGAAAAGCTTGATGATGCATTCATCGCGGAAATGGGAGCGCGTGCGCCGAAACTTTTCGTCGTCGCTGATTACGGTCAGATACTGCACAAAGCGCTTTTGGATCTGCCTGAGCGCGGCACCTTGAATATGCATCCTTCACTTTTGCCCCGCTTGCGCGGCGCCTCCCCCATTCGCTCCGCGATATTGAATGATGAAAAAGTAACCGGTGTCACCATCATGCTCGTCGACGAGAAAATGGATCACGGGCCGGTGATCGCACAAAAGCGGGTCGATGTCGCACCCTGGCCGCCGCGTGCGGCCGCGCTCGAAGAGACGCTGGCACGCGCGGGAGGCAAATTGCTCGCAGAAATCTTGCCGCACTGGACTCGAGGTGAGATCGAAGCGCATGAACAGAATCACGACATCGCGACGTATTCGCTCAAGTTCACAAAGAGCGATGGCCTGCTTGATCTCAATGCCGACGCGCACGAGAATCTACGCAAGATCCGCGCGCTCGAGGGCTGGCCCGGCACGTTCGCCTATTTCGAAAGAGGCGGCAAGCAGATCCGCGTCGGCATTCTCGACGCGCATATAGAAAATGGCGCGCTTGTGATCGATACCGTAAAGCCCGAGGGCAAGAGCGAAATGAAATATGAGGAATTCCTTCGCTCGGGAGCAAGGCCGCTCTAAGAGCGGATCAAACGCTTCGCCTTGCCGGCATCGCGCCGCCCTTTGCTTTTACGCGCGGTCTTTTCCTTCCGCAGCTGGCGGAGCATTTCATCTTTGGCGTTATCAATGGCAGCATTGATCGATGGCTCGTGATTGCGCGCGACGAGCCGCGGCGCGGCACCCCGCTTCACGATGATCTCCGCGAAATACTGATAGTCGCTGTGCTTGTGTCGCCCTGTCGCCCTCCCTACCTCCACTTCGCAGCGCGTCTCGTCCGCATCGTCGCCGAGCATGCGCTCGATCGCCGCAAGGCGGCCGTCGAGATAATCGGCCACTTTGTCGGTCATCTCATAATCGGTCTGCTTGATGCGGGTATTCATATTTCTATTGTACGCCATTCGGCGGCTCGTTATTTCTTCTTGTACTTCCCGATGAGCTGGGCCTCCGCCACAATGTGACCTTCCATAGCCTGCCGCACCTCCTCTTCGGAGACTCCCGCCTCAAGACCGAGCATCGTATCGAGCGCGTAGAGATGGAAGAAATAGCGGTGCTCGGACGGCTCGTATTCTTTCGGCGGACAGGGGCCGACGTAGCCTTCTTTGCCCATGCCGTTCGCGCCGCTTGTGCCGATCGAGCCGGTCGGGCCGATCGTCGTCGTATACGCAGGGATATTAAACAGCAGCCAATGGAGGAATATGCCGTCCGGCTTCACTTGCTTAGGCACGTCGGGGTCGATCACGATGAGCGCGAATGATTTCGTCCCCTCCGGCGCTCCGGAAATCGAAAGCGGCGGCGGCGTCTGATCGCCGTCACAGGTGTACTGCGATGGAATCGAGCCGTTTTGCTCGAATGCGCTGCTTGTGATGGAGAAGGTCGAGGTGGCCATAGCGTCTTTTTCAGTATGAGGCGCGCGCGTGAAGCTTTTATTAATGAACGCGAGGCCGACGAGTATCACAAGGACGCCGATACCGACCATGAGATATGCGCCCCGCATGCGAAAAGTATACTGCTTCGTTCATATGTTCTATATCAACGCACTTTTAGGATGACAGCATGCAAAATAAATACGTGAGCCGCGCACAGGCCAAGGTGAAGCAGACTATCAGCAGGAATGCGGCAGCGGCGCGCGGCAGGAACGGCCGCCAGGAACAAAAAGGCAAAGCGCCGTCGTCCAACAAAGGACGCGGCGGCAAAATGGCGCGCTAATTTTGCGCGGTGACCGTCTTGGAACGCAATCCGAATGCAGCGACCAGTGCCGCGAGCGCCACGAAGCAAAATCCGATGAGAAACGCGTGTTGATATCCGCCATTGAGCGCGGCAAGCATATTGGCACCCGATCCGCGCAGGCTCTCCGTGCGCGCCGCGGCTGCGCTCGCGAGGATCGCAAGGCCGAGCGAGCCGCCCATCATAAACGCGGTGTTCACAACGCCGGATGCGAGACCGCTGTCTTTTTGCTCGGCATCGCTCATCGCAGCGAGGAGCATCGGATTAAATGAAATGCCCGCGCCGAGACCGAGCAGGGTCATGCTCGGCAGAAGATCGCGCACAAACGAACCATCGATCGGCGCTCTCGAAAGGAGAAGGAGTCCCAGCGCGACGAGCGAGAGCCCCGTCGCGAGTGATGCACGAATGCCAAAACGCATAACGATCCGTGCAGAGAGCCCGACCGAGAGCGCCGCCATGATGAGATTCGACGGCAAGAACGCGAGGCCGACCTGGAGCGGCGTGTAGCCGAGAATGAGTTGCATGTAGAGCGCCGAGAGAAAGAACCACGCGAACATGCCCGCCGACCACAAGATTCCTGCGATGTTCGACGCGACGATATTGCCGCGTGTAAAAAGACGTAGCGGCGCGAGCGGCGCTTTCACGACGCTTTCGATCCAAATGAATATACCGAGAAAAACCGCGGAAAGCACAAGAAGACCGATCGTTGTAAGCGATGTCCAGCCCGCCTCGTTACCGCCGACGATCGAGTAGACAGCGAGCATGAGCGCGAGCGTCACCGTGACCGCGCCGCCGACGTCAAGATGCGTTTTCTCAGCGGCGTGGCTCTCTGGAATCAGCCATAAACATAATGCGACGACCAAAATGCCGACCGGAATATTGACGAGAAAGATCCAGTGCCAATTCAACCCGCCCGTCAGGATACCGCCGAGGAGAACGCCGATCGCTCCCCCGCCGGCGGCGACGAAACCAAAGACGCCCATCGCGCGAGCACGTTCCGTCTCTTCCACAAAGAGGTTCATCACGAGCGAAAGTCCGACCGCAGATACGACCGCGCCTCCTAAACCCTGTATCGCTCGCGCGATGATCAAAAACGTTTGCGACTGTGCAAGACCGCACGCGAGCGACGCGAGCGTGAAAAGCGTGATCCCAAGCACGAAAAGGCGGCGGTTGCCGTAGAGATCACCGAGCCGCCCGCCGAGAAGCAGGAAGCCGCCAAATGTCAGCACGTATGCGTTGACGACCCAAGCGAGCGCCGTTTGCGTAAAGCCAAGACTCTCACGGATCGAGGGTAGTGCGACATTCACGATGGTCGTGTCGAGCACGATCATGAGCGTGCCGAGGCACAGTACAAAAAGCGCGAGCCAGCGTTTATCCCTCATATTTCTTAAATCCCGGTCGCACTCGAACTCGTGGCGGCGGACGTGGTCGCTATAGCGCCGGCGGAGCTCGTCGCGGCAGGGGTTGTCGTCGCGCGCGACTTCGGCGTCGTCACGGCGGGCTTGGATACGGCGGGCGTCGCTTTAATAGGCGTAAGAGCCTGTACGGTCGTCGTAGCCATGCACGCGACTGCGGGCGCGATCGACGGCTGCACCAACTGCGACGCGCCTGCGGCGCCGATCGCGGCGCCGAAAGTAATGCCAAGGATCGTGTATGAGACGGTGCGAGCGGTCGAGACCTTTGACGGATCATTCGGGTCTTTCTGATCTTCGCTCTCGGTGTCAGGCTCAAGATCTTCCAGATCTTCCAGACTCAAGCCTTCGATCTCCTCGCCGGCAGTCACATGGAAATGCAGATGCTTTGAATCCTGATATTCCCCGAGGTTCGTCAGAATGCGAGCGCCGCCCTCCTCTTTTTCGAGCTTGCGCGCGATCTTCCGCGCGACCTCAAGCATCTCTGAAAGGATCGGAGCGTCCGCCGCTTTCAACGTGCTGAACGAATCGATGTGCTTTTTCGCCACGACTACATAGTGCGTCTCCCAGTGAGGGCGCGTATGCTTGTATGCGAGCACCTGATCGCTCTCGTACTCTTTCTCGATCGGCTCTTTCCCTTTGAGCGCGACGTCGCAATAAAAGTCGTTGCCGGTGTATTTCATAGGCCGCCCTTCGGTCTGTTATGCCGCATGGTATCGATCGCCCAAGTGTATTCGATGATGAGAAACGGCAGCCAGTGCGATTCCCCTTCGTGAATAAGATACCAACCGCCGATCAAGACGACAGCAGTATTGATGATGAAGAACGCGATATCAAAATATTCCTCGTGGCGCGAAGTCTCTTCGTTGTTGGTTATATAGAACAGAAAGTCTTTGACGCCCATAGCTATTTCAGTAATGACCGGGCCGACGTAATAAAGACGAGCACGCTCAAGGCGCCGATGAGATACTCCGCGACGGTATAGCTCTCGCCCGGCTTAAAGAGGTCGTGGAACAGCAGAAAATCGACGATCAAAAAACCCGCGATCAGCACGATGTCTGCGATCTTTCTCATGCTCCCCGGGTAGGATTCGAACCTACAACCAACTCGTTAACAGCGAGCTGCGCTACCATTGCGCCACCGGGGAATCTTGAAGAGTATAGCCAATTTCTCTCAAAAATCGAGATTCAAGCTCACATAGACGCGCCCTTCAAAATATCGTAGAGTTTCGTGAGTGGAGGCCAAAAATGAATCACACCCTTGGGAAGTTCGCGATAACCGCGACAGTGGGAATGCACGGCATGGCCGATGAGATCGGCATTGTGATCGCCGAGTTCGTCTCGCACAGCGCGGCCGAAGTTTGGTCGCATGGCATGCGCATCGCGCGCGAGCTGCGGCCGCAACTCGAGATCCGCGACGCGCATATCGTACCCCTGCCGGACGCGCAAACCCTGAAGATGGCGCGCATCATCGATCCGCACCTACACAGCGGATGCCCGGCGAGCGTGGTAAAGACGCTTTTGCGCTTGGTGAAGGAGGCCAATAACGGCGCGCCGCATCCCGCGCTCGCGGCTGCTTAGCCGCCGTCCTCGCTCTTCTTATCCTTCCGGCGTGCCATCGGCCCGCCGGATGATTTTTTTGAAATGGTAAAATCGCGCTATGGCATTGGAACGGTTCGACAAAAAGCCCGTCTTTTCAGCCGATAAGCCGACGGACCAGTCGGAGAAGCCGGAGGACAAGATCGCGGCGATCGAGCGACGCGTCGCTCAAATACGAGACGCTCACCAGGCCGAAATCGTCGGTAAATACATAGCCGCTCTTCGTGAGAAAGCGCCGAATGATGAGCAATTCGCCCAGCTTATAGCTGATTATCAAGCCGGCTTGGTCCGCGCCACCCTGCATCAGGGCGGCGCCGGCAATGACGCGATGGCGAGCGTCAGATCGTGGGCAGAAGAAGATGTCCGAGCGCTCTATCGCGCACTTTACGGCACTCCTGTCCCTGCCGGTCTGGCAGCGACTAAGCTGATTGCCGAATTTCGCCGTCAGCGAGTCAATGTGCGCGCACGGGAAAAAGCGGCCGTACGGCGAGCAACGAAGCCGAAAGTAGCGCCACCTGATCCACACGGGCCGTTAATCGCCGGTCCGGCGCCCGATTGGTCATTTTTAGGCAGTGCGCCTGCCGAGGCGCTGTCGGAGAGGGTCATCAACGACGCGCTCATGCGCGTTAGCGAGATCTACCGCTCCGGGCAGTCGGCAATGGTCTCATCGGCCATCTCGCGCGCGGTCCTGGCGATGGCGCCAGGTGAAAGCCGCGATGCCGAGCGCGAAGAAATGGCGAAACAAGTCGCGCGAAAGTTCCTTACCGTGGCGTGTCCGATCATCGGCATGCCCGCGCCGAAAGACCCGAGCTGGCGCGGTTCCGTTGACCGCTTCTTCACGCAGTCGATATCAGATGAGACACTGGCAAAACTCTTCGAGATCGCCGCAAAGGGTGAGCCGATCGAAATGTAGCTATTCGGTTTCTCGCGTTATGTTGCGCGCCTCCGCCTTAGTGTCATCCCACACGTTTTCGGCCCCGTGCTTCACCTCTTGCGCACCCCGTTGTAATTTCGCTTCCTGCTGCTTGATGTAATCTTCCAACGACATACAAATTTTTTATTACTGCTAAAACTACTCATTGAAGAGTAGCGAAGTCAGATTGAAGGAGAGATGAACTACAGCCGCGCTTCATTCATCGCAGAAAAAAGAAGCGAGAGCACCCACGAGATGAGGCCGAAGATGATCGCATAGCCGATCATTGCGAATATGACCGAGAGGTCGATGGTGAAGCCGCCGAGATCCCAATTCGGGAATGCGCCCGCGAACGGCGCCAGTAAGGAGCCGCTCACGGAATAGACCCATGCAACGAACTGCGACGAGGGATTCGCGCCCAGAAGCTCGAGGACAAAGCGGAGTACGAGCAGAAATTCAATGAGGCCAAAGATCGCGCTCAAAAGCCGCGTCGCATACATGCGCGAATCATAATACGGACGCGTTATGACATATTCCGTCATGTGAATACTGTGCCGCTCTTTGCGTGGAGGAATGATGAAGAGGCCGTCGCGAAGCGCTGCTGTTTTGTTATAGTCGGGCCATGGCTTACCTAGCAAAAAGCTACCGGAGCCTCTCCCCTCGCGCTCGGCATGCCATACTGCTCACCACGCTTTTCATAACGTATCTCGGCGCGATGTCCCTCTCGCGCCTCTTTTACGTCGCGCCAGCGGTCTTTCCCGTGCATGCAGGGCTTGGTGTCGCGGTCCTCACGGTTGCGAGCCTTGATCTCTGGCCCGCGATCTTTATCGCCTCGGTCGCTGTCTATCTTTACATCGGCGTAGCGCCCATTGCGATCGCCGCGCTCGCGATCGCGAACACTGCGCAGGCGCTTCTTGCCGCCTACGCCTTGAAGCGCAGCGGATTCAATCCCCTCTTGCACCGCATGAAAGACATGTTGCTTTTGATCGGCGTCGCGCTTCTCACAAGCCTCATCGTTCCCTCGCTCGGCATTCTCGGCTATTACGTCCAGGAATCGTTCGGCGGCAGCGGCGTGTCGATCGGCTGGGGTGACTGGTGGGTCGGACACGTATTGAGCCTTGTCATCATCGCGCCGTTTCTTATTCGCTGGCTCGCGAAACCCACCTTCAGCCGCTCGCGGCGCGAATTGGTCGAAGGCTCGATCGCGTTCATCTTCCTCATCCTCATCAATACGGTCATTTTTATTGCCGGTGTGGGATCCGTCGGTGGCATACCGCTCGTCTACGTCATGCTCGTGCCGCTTTTCTGGGTGTCGCTGCGCCTCGGCACGCGCGCGAGCACGCTCGCGCTCGTCGTGACCGCGCTTTTTGTGCTCAGCGGGACCGCGCTCGGCACCGCGACGCCGGGCGATACCATCCCGATCGGCCAGCGCCTCTTTTTGAACGAAATATTCATGGAAGTGCTCGCGTTCATGTTCCTCGTGATCAGCGCGATCACGGAAGAGCGCCGGCACGCGATCCTCCAGCTCGAAGCGCATATCAAGCAGATGGAGATCGTGCTGAAAAAACTGGAACAGGAAGATAAGGCCAAGAGCGAGTTCATTGCGATTCTTGCGCATGAACTTCGCAATCCGCTCGCGCCGGTCATGAGCGGCATCGAATATCTGTCGCTTGAAGAAGGTATCGACGAAGGCGGCAAAGCTGTGCTCGCCGACATGGAACGCGGCGTCGGCAAGGTGCGGCGCCTCCTCGATGATCTGCTCGACATCGCACGCATCACGCAGAAAAAGTTCGAGCTCCTGCGCGAGACAGTGGATCTCCGTGAGACGATCGCGCGCTCGATCGAAAGCACGGCGGCGCTTATCGCGGAGCGCGGGCACACGCTCGAGGTCTCGCTTCCCGACGGGCGCGTGCAGATCTACGCTGATCCCTTGCGCCTCGACCAGATCGTCACGAATCTGCTATCGAATGCGGCGAAATATACACCGCCGGGCGGCCGCATTCTGCTCTCCGCCCGTTGCGAAGAGGGCGAGGTCATCATCGACGTGTGCGACAACGGCATCGGCTTGCCCAAAGAGACCATCAGCCAGATATTCGAGCCCTTCCATCAGATACACGGAAGCGGCGTCGGCGGCCTCGGCATCGGCCTCACCATCGTGAAGCGGCTCGTCGAGATGCATGAGGGCACGATCACCGCGACGAGCGAAGGCGAGGGCAAAGGCAGCTGCTTTACCGTCCGCTTCCCGGCGGAGCGCTAGTTTTTCAAGGCGCGCCAACGGCCGAGCTCGCGTACGAATTCTTTGGTCGATGCCGGCCGAAACTCGGTCGTCTTGCGATCGAGCAGATACATATCGATACGGATCTTCGTGTGGTCGATGGTGAGTACGTTGAACGATTGCGCCTCGCCGCGCTCGCGCAGCGACACGGTCCCCGCTTGCACCGCGATCGACGGATTCTCGAGCTTCGCGTACCGCGCCGTCGTTTCGACGACTCCGCTCTGGTGATAATGGCCCGAGAGGTAGAGATCGATCCTGCTGCCCGCGAGCCCATAGACGGCGCGCTTGGCGCGGCGCACGAGGCGTAAACGCGCATACTGCTCGGGCATATCGAGCGGATGATGCGTGACGACAATGCGGATGATATCCGACGAGAGCTCGGCAAAAAACGCGCGCGCCCGGTCGAGCTGCTTTTTGGCGATGCGGCCGTTCGAGATCTTCTGACGTCGCACCGTATCGATAGCGCAGACAGCGATCTCTTTGTCGCGGTAGCGCGGTTCGACATCGGTCGAAATGTATTTCTGGTATCGCTCATAGGGCTTCAGTGCCCGTGAGAGCGGCGCGTAAAGGGGCGAAATGTCGTGATTCCCCGGGATGACCATGTATTCGATACCCGCATTTTTGATCTCAGTGAGAAAGGCGCGCGCGCTTTCGTATTCGTGAATCCGCGCACGCTGGGTCATATCGCCTGAGATGACCAAGAGACGCGGCTGCGCCTCGATGCACGCATGGAGCACCTTTTCGATGACACGAGGGTCCGTGCGCCCGAAATGCAGGTCTGAAATATGCACGATGGTCCGCATATTATTTCGGAGATGCAACGGCGAGCGTACGCGGCATGATCTCGTATTGCAACGGGCTCGTGAGATAGCTCACTTCCCCGTCGTGCGAGACATGGATCCGACGCGGTTTCGTCTCTATGCTACACGAGCGAAGCCCGATGACGTCAAGCTCTTTTTCTTCGAGCGCGCGATCGAGGAGCGCCTTATAGAGAAGGCGCGCGATCGAAAGCCGGGCGCTCGCCTGCACGAATGCGATAAAGAGCGTGCCCTCGTCGAGCCGGGCGCGGGCGCCGAGAGAAAACCCGGAGAGCGAATACCGGTTGTTGCCAATGAGCACGAAGGGCGTGTGTTTCTCGACGCGTCCGCTCTCTTTCTCGATCGCGAGGGCGATCGGTGACGGCGTTCGCAGCATCCGTAAAAAGGTGATCACGGTGGCGGGGATCTTGCGCCAGCCTCGCTCGACATACGCGTCGCGCTCGCGGATCGCGAGCGGGTAGGCACCGATCGAGGAGTTGTTGATGAATATGACGCCATTGACGCGCGCGACGTCGATCATGCGCGTCTCGCCGCTCTTCGCGATCTCAAGCGCCGCGGTCGGATCGAGCGGAATGCCAAGATCTTTTGCGAAGTGATTGAAGGTGCCGAGCGGAAGAACCGCGAGCCGAAGATCGAGCCCTGATCGCACGATCGCACCCGCGACGGATGAGATCGTACCGTCGCCCCCGGCCGCGACGATCGTGCGGCAACCCGCCTGATGCGCCTCGCGAATGATCTCATCGATCGAGTGCTCACCGATCCGATAGATCGAATAGTCGGTCATCCCGCCTTCAGCTTTCTTGAGCCAGGCCGCACATACGGTACCGCCTGAGCGTTCATTCGCTATGATGGCGATCTTTGGCATACTTCTGTAGATGATGCTCGATCAATGGCTCTTCCAGGCGCTTTTCTCGCTTTCGGGACGATCGCCGATACTCGACAACGGTATCATATTTCTTGCGGTCTATCTCCCCTACTTCATCGGCTTTGCGACGCTTCTTTACCTGGCGGTCACGCTCCCATGGCGCAGGCTTATCCAGGCGTCGATCGCAACGCTCTTATCAGTCGTCCTGTCGCGCTTTATCTTGGGCGAGAGTATCCGCTACCTGCTACCACGCATACGCCCCTATACGGCGCTCAATCTGCATTCGCTCTTCCCCGAACTCTCACATTCCTTCCCGTCAGGACACGCGCTCACGCTCTTTGCGATCGGCGGCAGCGCCTACTTCTATAACAAGCGCCTCGGCATTGTCTTCTGCGGGCTCTCGGTGCTCGTCGTGCTTGCCCGCGTCGCTGCCGGCGTGCATTACCCGTCGGACGTGACGATCGGGGCACTCATCGGACTCGGAAGCGCGTATCTCATCCATCGATCCGCGATGCCATACATCAAAATTCATGATCAAAAGGTGAGCGGATAATTGACGCGGCATTTTCAATCGCGTAATTTCGAAAGAGGCCCTTTCGGGCATCATCTCAAATCGGAGTTAGACGGTAATGGAAGCAAGAGTAGAAGCGCTCGAAGCGCCGCAGACGAGTGAAATGGTGTTGGCGGCGCAAAGACGGATCGGTGAGCTCGACACGGAGATCATCGAGATCCAGAACGCGGCGGACGTTGAGAAGAACCGCATCCAAGCAGACGCCGACAGGCGCATCAAGCGGCGCGAGCGGCTTATCGCACGCTTCGCGCACGGCATTCGCCGCTATGCGCTCGATCACCGTTCGCTCTTCAGCAAGCGCCGAAGCGGACGCGCGTATCTCGGTACACTCTCCTTCGGCACCGGCCGCGTCGGCTGGCGACGCATTCGGCCGTCGGTGAAGGCCGAGGTCGACGACGAAACCCTCATCGCGCGTGCACGTGCGAGCGGCCACGAGGAGTTCATCGTGGTGAAAGCGGTACTCGACCGCAATGCCATCCTCGCGCATCCGCGAATTGCAGAGCGCGTTCTTGGCGTTACCGTGACCGGCGAGACGCAGTTCCTCGTGAAGCCTTCGAAGGAGAGCTCGACGTTCGTCCGCTCTCCGCGCTCACGGGTCTGGTCTCGCATCGCGAAGCGGCGCGAAACTCAGCTTGAAGAGTGAGAAGCGCCTGATGCCAACGCAAAGCGCGCGGCCTTCCGACCGCGCGCTTCTTCTTTTCAAAAACCCTTTCTCTTACTTGAGATGCGCCGAAACAAGTTTCGTCATCTCGAACATCGTGACCTCCCCCTTGCCGCCGAAGATCGGCTTCAGCTTGTCATCCGCCAAGATATTGCGCTTGTTGGACGGATTCTGGAGGTTGTGCTTCTTGATGTACTCCCAGATCTTCTTCACGACCTCCCCGCGGGACATCGGACCCTTACCGACGACCGCCTCCAGCTCGGGAGAGAGTTCCATCGGTTTTAGTAAAGCCGGATTGGCTGTTCTCACCATACTAAAAGTTGCTACGCCCTTTCTAATGAGTTCGACGGCGTAAGTATATACCAGATACCCTTTCCTGTCCGCAAGCTGTTGACAGCCCTGTTACCAGCCGCTGTAATCGTAATAATAGGAGTTGTCATATCCGTACGGATCCCAAGAGTCGTAGTACGGGTAGTAATAGTAGTACGAGGAGGGATAGTAATAGTAGTACTGCTGACATGGGCTATACGAATAGTATCCATTGCACCAGTAGAGCTGGTAGTGCTGTTGATATTGATTGTAATTGCACGGACCGTACTGCCACGAGCCATTGCACCAATACATTTGCTGATGTTGCTGCTGGCACGGGCTATATGAATAGTAGCCGTTGCACCAGTACATCTGCTGCTGATTGTAGGAGTATGAATTCGAGGCGTACGAAGAACCGTACTGCATGCCGGTATTTCCATACTGGCTTCCCCCACCCCACATCTGCGGGGTGACGTAGCTCTGTGCGGATACCGCAAACGGCAAAACGAGTGCCGCGCCGACCGAGAGTGCTGCCAGATATCGCTTCATATAGAGGCACGATACCCCGCTATCGGTAAGAAAAGATGAAGATTAATGCACCGTTATGCGGGTCGAGCAGCTGCCCGATCGGCCGTTCCCGGAGACGGTGAGCGTAAAGCTTGCCGTCTGCGTGGGGGCAATCATGGTCCCGCCCGAGGGCGCGACCGGGCCGATACCGGAGAGCGTCGCGCTCGACGCATTCGATGAGTTCCATGCGAGGTTCGCGCTCTGGCCGTGAGAGATGTCGGCAGGATATGCGGAGATCATACAGGTCGGCGGCTGGGGCTGCGGCTGGACGACGAGCGTCGCATAGCACGCATTGTCGCCGCCCGGACCCGAGACTGTCACACCGAAGGTGCGCGAGCTCGTAAGATTATTTAATGTCTGCGAGCCTGAGAGCGGGATCGAACCGTAATTGTTTAGCGATGCACGCGTCGCATTGCGAGATATCCAGGAGACGATAGCCGAGCCACCGTAGGCGATGGTCTGCGGTGATACCGCCACCTGACAGTCCGGCTGGGGCGCGGGCGGCTGCGGTTCGATGTAGATCGGCGAAACGCTCGTCGGCTGGTACAAAGGCGGCAAAAGCGGCGTGATGATGCTGCTGAAGCCAGGCAGCATGCGCTGGTACCAACTCTGTTGCACCGGCTGCTGTTGATAGTACGAGTACGCTTGATCGTACGGTTGCGATGAGCCGATGACTGCGCCGGTGTTTGCGTCGTATGTCGTGTCGGTGTTGGGGTCGTAGTACGTATTCGAAGATGGATCGTAATGCGTGTCGGAGATAGGATCGTAATACGTCTGCGTATCAGTGTTGTAGAGAACGTTCGAATCCGACGTCGGCACGTATCCCTGATCAGCGCCGCCCATGGGCATCGGCTGATACGTCGATGGGTCGTAAGCGGGACCGTAATCCGGCACGGAGTACCAGGGTGACTGCGCGGCCCAGTTAATATCCTGGATCGGCGCATAGCAGCTGCTGCCGTCGTTCATCTCCTCGACGGTCGTCGGCGCGCACGGATCGGTCTGGATGCTGTTCCACGGGATCGAGACGGTATTCGGGACCTGATCCGGTGTAACAGCGGGGTACGGCGTTTCGTAATAGATGATAGGCTGCTCGTCGACCCAATTGCCCTCTTCGTCGTAGTAGGCGAGCATCGCGCCGGAGGCCGCCTGCATGCGCACCGCATGTGGATGATTGCTTGCGGTCTTTGCCGCGAGCGCAAAATCAGAGAGGCGTTTCCGGAGCGCGACGGTGTGCCCGCTCACGGAGATGATAGCCGTCGCGAAAAACGTGAGGAGTATAAGCGCGACGACCCCCTTTCTCATGCCTTCATGCTATCGCCTTCCGCACGCATATTTGCACCGCCTGTGGATACGTTTTTTCATACGTCTATCACCGAATATAGTAACAATGCGAATATGGCGAAAAAAATAAATGGCCAAAAAAAATATTGGTGGAAGGACGCCAAGATATACGAGCTGTACATCGATAAATTTGCGGGCGATATTCCGACACTCACGGAAAACCTCGACTATTTTACGAAGCTCGGCATCAATTGCCTCCACATTCTGCCGCATTACCCCTCGCCTTTAGTCGACGAAGGCTATGACGTGTCGGACTATCGCAACATCCGCCCGGAGCTCGGGACGCTGGATGATTTCAAGGCGCTCGTGAAAGCGGCGCACGGCTGCGGCATCCGTATCATCGTCGATTTCGTTTTCAACCACACCTCCGTCGAACATCCGTGGTTCATCGAGGCGCGCAGCTCCAAAGAGAGCCCCAAGCGCGACTATTATCTCTGGAGCGAGAAGGGCACGGAATTCGCGGGCGCGACCAATGCATTCCCCGACATCAAGCCGAACAATTGGATCTACGACGCCGAGACCAATGAGTATTACTATGCGACCTTCTACCCCGAGCAGCCCGACCTCAACTGGGATAATCCTGCTGTCTTCGAAGAAATGCTGGCGAATATGGAATTCTGGGCGGAGATCGGCGTCGACGGATTCCGGCTCGACGCAGCGTGCTACATCATTAAGCGCGAAGGCACATCGAGCAAAGGCATTCCGGAGACCCACGCGATGCTCAAGAAGATCCGCGCGCGCTTGGAAGAAAAATACCCCGAGGTCATCCTCGTCGCCGAAGCGCATCACGATATCGCAACGACCAAGGAATACTTCGGCAAGGGCGACGAATGCCACATGGCCTACCACTTCGGCCTCATGGAACAGATCTGGCTCTCGCTGCAGCGGAGCGACCCGGAGCGGGTGCGCAAGACGCTGCTCGAGTCGCTCGATATTCCTGAAAATTGCCAGTGGGCGATCTTTCTGCGCAATCACGACGAGGTCTCGTTCGGCACCGTGCCAGAAGAAGAGCGCGCGGCGCTTCTCGCCTTCCTTGACCCTGATCGCCGCTACGTCTGGGAGCGCTCCGGGAGGACGGCGATACGCATCGCGAACATCTTTCAGAACGACCGCAAAAAAATGGAAGAGCTCTATCGACTCTTCTATTCCCTGCCGGGCGCGCACATCACGTATTATGGCGATGAGATCGGGATGGAAAATCTCGATGTGCGCGAAGGGGTGCGCGATCCGCGCTACTACGTGCGCGGCAAGTTCGATTGGCAGCGTGCCAAGCTGCAGATGACCGACCCGCAATCGCTTTTCTCGGCCGTCTCGCGCTTGATCGGAGCGAAGAACGCCCAGATCGTCCATCTCGACGAGCCCGCCGAAGCGCGCGCCTGAATCTTCATGGACTTCGCATAAAGGTCGTTTTACAGTTACGACATAGCAATTAGTACTTTCTCTCCTATGCTCGATCACATCGGAATCTACGTGAGCGATATCGACAAAGCAAAAGCGTTTTACGCGGCGGCGCTCAAGCCGCTCGGCTATTCGATCAAGATGGAAATGCCAGAGTGGTCCGTCGTCGGATTCGGCGACCCGGAGGCGGATTTTTGGATCTCGCAAAAAGAAGCCGCCGAGCATTCGCATGTCGCATTCAGAGCGCGCGACAAAGAAACGGTGAATGCATTTCATGCGGCTGCGCTCGCATCAGGCGGTATTGATAACGGCGCGCCCGGCTACCGCAAGGATTACTCGCCCGGCTATTACGCGGCGTTCGCAAAAGATGTCGACGGCAACAATATCGAGGTCGTCTATCATGATCCCAACCCTGCCGCTGAAGAAGCAGCCGCAGCCCCGAGTGTCACCATCATCAACAATTGATATGGATAACGCTCCCGAGAGTGAGGACGAATGGCGGGATCGTCGCAAGAACGACGTACCAGAGACCACCGCGGATACGACCGAAGAAGATGACGATATTGAGTGACCAAGCGTCGCGATAAGCGCGGTATACTGCATAGATGCGGTATCAGAACGTCCTCTCGTTCGCTCTGATAGTTTCCCTCCTTATTGCTGTCTTTCTCTATGGCGTGGCGCGCGGGATCACCGCAACAGACGCGAGTGACATAGACGGTGCTGCTGTCTCTTCGATCACGCTCTCCATCGCGAAAACCCTTTTGGGCGACGCGATGATCCTCCCGCTCATCTTGTCGGTTCTCGGGGCCGCTCTTATGGCGTCGCACACGCGCCGTCGAACTGAACCGGCGCGAATCGTGACGCCTGAATACGATCGTTTAGCACGCGCATCACGCGGGCCACCGCTCGGCTGATCGACGAATTATTATCTGCATCATTCATCAATCATGTTCAAAAAACTCATTCTTACGGGAGCAATCGGGGCCAGCGTAGTTCTCGGCAGTGCAGCCATCGCTTACGCGCAGGCGTCGACATCGCCGGCGGCCGGATCGAACACAACGATTCAATGCGTCGGCGCGGCTGTCGCGACGCGTGAAGCGGCCATCGGCTCTTCGCTCGCCACCTTCACCTCTGCAGCAAGCGCCGCGTACTCCGCTCGCGCTTCCGCACTCGCGAGCGCCTACACGGGAACAAACCAGAAGACCGTGAAAGCCGCCGTCAAAGTCGCGTGGAGCAACTTCTCGACCGCGATGAAGAACGCGCGCAAGGCGTACAACGCCGCGCGCGATCTCGCGTGGAAGCAGTACCGCTCAAGCGCTAAGGCCTGCAAAGGCGGCGCGAGCGTTACGGATTCCGCGAACGCCTCCTCCGAGCTTTCGCTCTAAGGGCGCTCGCCGCAGAGCCGCCTGCGTACGCAGGCGGCTTTTGCTATAGTGTTCTCATGAACATCATCCACGCGATCATCCTCGGCGTCATCGAGGGTTTTACCGAATTTCTGCCGATTTCCTCGACAGGCCACCAGATACTGGTAAGCCACTTGTTGCAAATACCGCAAACAGATTTTCTCAAGAGCTTTGAGATCGTGATCCAGCTCGGTGCGATCCTCGCCGTCGTTGTCCTCTATTGGCGTCGCTTTCTCGATATCGAAATACTCAAAAAATTATTCGTCGCGTTCCTCCCGACCGGTATCATCGGGCTTGCGCTCTATAAGATCGTAAAGATATACCTCATTGGCAACGAAACCGTCGTCCTGTGGGCGCTGCTTATCGGCGGCATCGTACTCATCGCATTTGAATATCTGCATACCGAGGGCGACCAAGAATCGCTCTCCTCGATCACGTACAAGCAAGCCGCGCTCATCGGCCTCTTCCAGGCGATTGCGATCATCCCCGGCGTTTCGCGCTCGGCAGCGACGATCGTCGGCGGCATGCTTTTGGGCCTCAAGCGCGCGACGATCGTCGAATTCTCATTTCTCCTCGCCGTGCCGACCATGGCCGCAGCGTCCGCGCTCGATATCCTGAAGAGCTTCGGTACGATCGAGAGCGGCGGTATCGGCGTCCTCCTCGTCGGTTTTGTCGTATCGTTCGTCGTCGCTATTCTCGGCATCCGCTTCCTCCTCGCCGCCATCCGCCGCTACAGTTTTGTACCGTTCGGTATCTACCGGATCCTTCTTGCCGCAGCAGTCTTCATTTTCACGGCGTAGTTCTTCATGATTCGCTCATCTTAAAGAAGGTATAGTCTTCTTTTAATGGCTATGACGCATGATTTTGAGCGGGATCCTGCGCTCAAAGCCCTTTTCTCCACCCTCGATCAGGGCGTCGCCGTCTTCGACGCGAACCGCAAATTGCTCTTTGTGAACGATGCCATGCGGCACATTACCGGCGGCCACAACGGCGTCGGTTGGTCGCTCAACGATCTCATCGAGCGGCACCAGCTGCGCGACGAGAAAGGCAGCGTGATACTTCGAGAAGACTTCCCTATCGCACAGGTATTCAATGGCATTGAGACCGAGGATAAGGTATTCGAATACGTTGCGCCGGACGGCACGCATACGTGGCTCTCGGTGACATGCAAACGTATCGAGCAGGACGGCAAACTGGAATATGCGGTTGCGACCGTGCGCAATATCACGCGCAAGAAAGCGCGCGAGGACAGGCTGCGCTTCATGGTCGAGTCCGCAAAAATGCTCTCGCTCACGGACGACTTCCGCGAGCGTCTCACGAAAAAAGCACAGCTCGCGGTGCCGTCGCTCGCCGACTGGTGCGCTATCGATGTCATAAACGAATCCGGCAAGGTCGAGCGCGTCGTCGTCGTGCACCGAGATCAGACAATGATCGATTACGTGTTCGAATTTGAACGCCGATATCCGCCGGATCCGAATGCGCCTGGGTCCGTCTACCAAGTCATCAAAAGCGGAAAAGCGCAGTTTGTCCCCGTCATTACGGATGAAATACTTCGCGAAAGCGCGCTCGACGAGGAGCAGTACCAGGCGATCCGCAAGCTCTCGCTCAAATCCGTCATGGTGATACCGATCGATTCGCGCGGCAAAGGTCTCGGCGCCATGACCCTTGCGTATGCGGAGAGCGGCCGCGTGTACAGCGAAGAGGACCTGACTTTCTTTCAAGAATTCTGCCACCATGTCGGCGTTCTTTTGGATAACGCGAGGCTCTATGAGGAGATCAAAAAGCGCGATGAGGCGAAGGATGACTTCCTCGCCTCGCTCTCGCATGAATTGAGAAATCCCTTAGCGCCGATCAGAAGTTCGATCGAGATGCTCCGCTTCAAGGAGATCCCACCGGAGATCCGCGATGAGATCGATGTCATCGAGCACCAGTTCGATCACATGGCACGCCTTTTGAACGACCTGCTCGATGTGACGCGCTTCACGAGCGGCAAGATCGTCATCAATACCGCGCGGCACGAGCTGACCTCGCTTGTCGACCGCGCGCTCAAGTCAGCTGAATCGCTCGTCCGCGCCGCCGACATCACGCTCTCGACGCATTTCCCCGGCAAGCCGATCTATGCGGAGGTCGATCAGACCCGCATCGAACAAGCGGTCATCAATCTCGTGACCAACGCCGCCAAATTTACGCCGGCGGGCGGATCGATAAAAGTAGACGTGCAAGCGGAAGATGATCGCGCTAAGATCATCGTTTCCGACAGCGGCGCGGGTATCGCGAAAGAAGATCTCACAAAGATATTCGAGATGTACTACCAGGGCAAGCATGGCGTCGGCACGAATACGGGGCTTGGCATCGGGCTGCCGCTTGTCCGACGCATTGTCGAGTTGCACCATGGCAGCGTCTATGCGCAGAGCGATGGCCCCGGACGTGGCAGCACTTTTACCATCGAACTCCCGCTTGCAGCGGATCAATCCAAAAATACGAGCGCATCGCCGGCGACACCGGCCGCGAAGGGTTTGAGCGTGCTCATCGTCGATGACAACTCTCCCGCGGCCGACGCGCTCGCGCGGCTTCTCAATAAGATCGACATGCGCGCCCAGGCACGCTATTCAGCGAAAGAGACGCTCGAGAGCGATCTTTCGCACTTCGACGTGATCCTCCTCGACATTGGCATGCCGGAAATGGACGGCTACCAGCTGGTCCGTGAGATCCGCTCGCGCGGCGTGACGCTCCCGGTCGTCGCGCTGACCGGATACGGCCTTGCGAGCGATGTACAGAAAGCGAAGGATGCGGGATTCACCGCGCATCTCACGAAGCCCGTCGGACTTACCGACATCCAGGGGCTCTTTGCGCAACTTTCATAACCAAAAGAAAAAGTCCGCCGAAGCGGACTTTTTCTTTACTCCTTGGAGAGACTAGCGGAGCGAGCGGCGGAGGTAGAAACCGCTGGCGAGCGCGATGAGCGCCGCCGCCGCAAGGATCGCGAAGGTCTGCGCAACATCGCCTACGCCGGTGTTCGGGATGCCCGGGGTACCGGTCGAGGTGCCAGTCGTGCCCGTACCTGTGCCGGTCGTACCAGTGCCGGTACCAGTTGTGCCAGTACCAGTGCCGGTTGTGTCAGTCACGATAACCGTGCCGGAGAGCGAAGCAGGAAGGCCATTGGGGCCGACGCCGACGACCGGGGTCGCCGTGACTGTGCCGCCGGAGCTGTTGGTCGCCGAAACGGAGCCCGGATCAGCGGAGATCGTGAAGGTGCTGCCGATCGGAGTCGCCGGCTGGACATCGCACGCAAGTGCGAGCATCGGAGCCGTGCCTGCGAAGACCGAGAGCGGGTTCGAGAAGACGAACGTCGTCGCGGTGCCGCTCGAGACTGATACCGGGGCTGTCAGCTGACCGTCAACGTTCTGCGTATCGCGGATGCGGCAGTTCGCGAGATTCGCGACCGAGCCGCCCGAGCCCGCATTGATCGTGAGCGGAATAGAGCGGACATTTACTGTGCCGCCGGAATTAAGGCCGCCGACAGAGATGTTCGCGAGGGCAACGTCAGTCGAGCCGCGCGGAACGGACGGGGCGGTGTCGAGGTTGACGTTGAGCGACGGCGTGAGCGTCGGGGTGCCGGCGATGACCTGGAAGGTCGAGCCGGAAGCCGTCGAGGCGCTGACATCGCAGCGGACCGTCAAGGTCGTCGTGCCGCTACCGAGGTTAAGAGGCGCGTTCAAGTTGAACGCATTCGAGCCGCTGCCGATCGTGACCGGCGTGCCGGACGTGACCGAGAGGCCCGAGCTGTTAAAGATCTGGCAGTTCGACAGGTTCGAGAACGAGCCGCCGCTGCCCGGAGTCACTGTGAGCGGGATCGAGGTGATCGTCGCGCCCGAGGGGTTACCCACAAGCGTGATCGTTCCGAGGTTCACACCGCTGCCGGGATTGACCGCGGTCGAGACC
>JAFAPB010000026.1 GCA_019247335.1 Candidatus Kaiserbacteria bacterium | reverse complement strand
GTTTGCCGCCTGGGATATACCATGCATCTTTGCCTATGCTCTTTGTTTCCAATATCTTGCGACCTCTCAATTCGATAAACGCGAGCTTATCGATATAGGTCTTCTCCATACTATTCCTTCGTAAGGATCTCGGGGCCGTCTTTGGTGACGATCACCGTGTGTTCCGCATGCGCGGAGCGCGAGCCGTCTTTTGTTTTGTACGAGTGGCCGTCCTTATCAACGATCAGTTCGCCTGATCCGAGCGTAAACATCGGCTCGATCGCGATGACGAGCCCTTCGACGAGCTTCTCGCCGGAACCGGGCGCGCCGAAATTCGGCACATGCGGCTCTTCGTGCACTTTTTTGCCGACGCCGTGTCCCGAAAGATTCTTGGGGTAGCCGAATTTCTGCTGCTTTGCGAATTTCTCCACCGCATAGCCGATATCGCCCGTCGTGTTCCCGACTTTCGCCTGCGTGATGCCGATCTTGAGCGCTTCGAACGTGCCGTTGACGAGCCGCACGTCCTCATCGCTCTTCGGCGTGCCGGCGATCACCGTAACCGCATGATCGGTATAGAGCCCGTCGTGCTTGATGCCGAAATCGAGGCAGACGACATCACCTTCCTGGACAGGCGCTTCCTGCTCGCTCGCCGGGCAGTGCACGATGACGTCGTTGACGGAAAAACAGAGTCCCGACGGGAACGGGTCCTTGCCGTAATTCATAAAGGCGAGCTCGTCGCCTTCGGCTTCCACCATTTCCCGCGCTTTCGCCTCAAGCTGCGCGCCGGTTACGCCCGGCTTTACCATCTCTCTCAAAATTCGGACGTGCCGCGCAAGGCGCCTCCCGCCTTCGCGCAAAATCGCTATCTCTTCTGCTGTCGTGGCGATCATTGCGAGAAGCCTAGCACGGAGAGAATATTTTTGTGAATCGTCTCGGTATCGGGCTCGCCGTCGATCTCATGGATGGTGCGGCCGCGTTCCTTGAGAAGCTCGATCTGCGGCATGACGTCGGTCTTCGTCCAAGCGAGGCGGCGGCGGATCGCGTCTTCGGTGTCGTCGTTGCGACCGCGGGCCAGAAGCCGCTTCACCGCCGTGTCGTCGGAGATCACGAGGTTGATGATCTGGAAATTATCGCGCTTGAAGAATTTCATCATGTCGTCGTAGCCGCGCGTCTGATCCGCACCGCGCGCGAGGCCGTCGGCGATGATGTGCTCTTCCCCCGTGAAATTATCGACGAGCTTTTTTGTCTGCAAAAAGACCGGCATGAAATCGGGCATGCGGAGGCCCTGATCGATCACTTCGCCGGTGAGCTTCCCCGCATAGGAGCCGCCGTCGCGAAGCGCGCGAAGCTCATGCCCCATATCAATGCGAATGATCTCATTCGGCGTATGCGCCTTGAGATAATCGATGAGCATTTGCACCTGCGTGCCCTTACCGGCGCCCTGCGAGCCGAAGAAAAGTAACGTGAGCGGTTGCATAGCTTAGAGAGTATAGCCTTCGCGCTGGAGAATGCCTACGACCTCATCGACCGTTTCCTGAAGCGCGCCGTCGGCATTCACCACGCGGTAGTCGTATTGCGGCGCATGTACGCGCAATTCATTCTCCGTGATCCGCATGCGCTCGTCGAATTCCTTCTGCGACCACTCGGGATTGCGAGCACGGAGACGTCCTTTAAATTGTTCGAGCGATTCCGGCATGATGAATATGGTGGTCGCGTTGTAGGCCTCTTTGAGATAGCGCGCGCCCTCGATATCAACCGCGGCGATGACGATCTTCCCTGCTTTGATCTTCTTATCGAGCTCAGGCTTGTAGATTCCGTAATACGTATTGAGAGCCGGCACGAATCGGTGTTCCGGAATGTTTCCCGCAGCCATTTCCTCATCAAATCGCTCCTGCGTGAAGAAATGATAGTCGACGCCATCGACATCACCCGGGCGCATCATGCGCGTCGTTATGGTGACGAGGCGGTCAAACTTGGAGTAGCGCTGCATGAGTTCGCGCATGACCGCGTTCTTGCCAGACCCCGACGGTCCCGCGATGACCAGCACGTTTTTCATTGCGAGAAATTTACCATTACATTACCTATTCACAAAGCGAAACGGCGCCTTTCGGCGCCGTTTTCTAGTATTCGCGGATGGATGTTTGCGCGTCGATCTTTTTCACCAGATCGAGTACGACCGAGACGACGATGAGGAGCGCGGTGCCGCCGATCGTGATCGCGGTGATCCCCGTCACGCCCTGGAGAATGAGCGGCAAGACGGCGAGGAGACCCAGGAAGAGCGCGCCGACGAGCGTGATGCGCGTGATGATATTGCCAAGATACTCCGCGGTCGTACCGCCCGGGCGCACACCCGGAATAAAGGCGCCGTTTTTCTGCAGATTTTTTGCGACCTGATGCGGCTCGAACGTGATCGCCGTATAGAAGTACGTGAAGATGACGACGAGCAGGAAGTAGAGACCGCCATAGATCCACTGATTCTGCAGCCACGCGACGACCTTAGCGGCGCCGGTCGCGAGCCAGACGATCGATGCGCGCGAGAGGAAGGTCGCGATCATCTGCGGGAAAAGCAAGAATGAGAGCGCAAAGACGATCGGGATCACGCCGGCTTGGTTGACGCGCAGCGGCAGGTACGTCGAGATGCCGCCGAGGACCTTCATGCCGCGCACGCGGCGCGCGTAGGTGACCGGGATCGGACGCTCCGCCTCCGTAATGAAGACGACACCCGCCATGATGACCATCGCCGCGGCGATGAAGCCGAGGTAGGCCGGCAGCTGCGAGACGTCGAAGGTGAAGACCGTCTGCGAGAGATCGCGTGGAATGCGTGAGACGATACCCGCGAAGATGATGAGCGAGACGCCGTTACCCACGCCGAACTCGGTGATGAGCTCGCCGAGCCACATGAGGAAGATCGAGCCGGCGGCGATCACGGTCACGTTGGTGATGAGCGCGAAGAGCGAGAGCGCCGGAATGATGCCGTTCTGCTGGAGCAGCAAGAGGAAACCGAATCCCTGGATGAATGCGAGCGGCACGGTGAGGTAACGCGAGTACTGCGCGAAACGCGCGCGGCCCGCCTCGCCTTCCTCCTGATACATCTCCTTCAATTTCGGAATAAGGATCGTCATGAGCTGCATGACGATCGATGCGGTGATGTAGGGGCCGACGCCGAGCATCACGATGGAAAGATTCGAGAAGCCGCCGCCGGAGAAAACGTTGAGAAGCCCGAAGAATTGGTTGTTGTTGAGGAACGCCTGGAGCGACGCCGCGTTGATGCCCGGGATCGGGATCGCCGCAAGGAGGCGGAAGATAAGCAGTGCTACCAACACGAAAAGAATGCGCTTTCGGAGCGTCTCATCTTCGAAGACGAGCTTTACCTTTCTGACGAATGTTTCCCACATAGGCTTATGCAGTTGCTACGGTGCCGCCCGCTTTCTCGATCGCAGCGCGCGCCGTCGACGATACTTCGCAGTCTTTGATCGTGAATTTCTTGGAGGTCTCACCCGCGACGATCTTGACCGGGACTTTCTTGCGGCCGATCACGCCCTTTTCCATGAGGAGCTTGCACGAGATCTCCGCGCCGCTCTCGAAGAGCTTATCGAGACGCGAAACGGATACCGCGACCGCATCAGGGCGGCTCGCGTCGACCGTGCGCCCGCGATTCTTGCCAAATCCGCGGCGCTTGGGGAGCTTCTTGATGATGTCGCGCCATTCCGGGCGGATCTTGTGACCCGCGCGCGCGGTCTGGCCCTTGCCGCCGCGTCCCGATTGCTTGCCGCGCGTAGAAGACTGACCGCGGCCGACGCGCCGGTACGGGCGCTTCCCTGTTCGTTTGAGATCGTGGAGAGCCATACTATTTCATTTCGACGCTCTTAAGCGCGGCGATCGCGGCGCGGGCATTGTTGATGGGATTCTTCGAGCGCGAGAGGAGTTTTGCGGTGACGTCGGAAACGCCGGCGAGCTCGAGCACGGTACGGACGGACGAGCCGGCGACGAGTCCGCGGCCTGGCGACGGGCGGATCTCGACGACTGATGCGCAGTATTTGGCATCGACGTTGTGCGGGATCGAGCGGCTCTTGGTGAGCTTGATCGAGACCATCGCGCGCTTTGCGGCGCGGGTCGCCTTCTCGATCGCGAGCTGCGTGTCAGCGGCCTTGCCGACGCCGACGCCGACGCGGCCTTTCTTGTCACCCAAAACGAGCGCTGCGGAGAAATTGAAGCGGCGGCCGCCTGCCATAACGCGCGCGACGCGGCGGATGCCGATCATCTTCTGCGCGAATTCGGAGCGCGCACGATCATCGCGCGGGCCGCCGCGGCGGGGCCCTCGAGGACCGCGTCGATCGCGGCTGTCGCGTCCGCCACGCATGGGGCGGGCACCCTGCAACTCCTGCGGAGCCTGCGCTTCAGCGCCGATATTCTCCGTCGCCGCCATATTCTCGTTCTGTGTTTGGTTTTCGGCCATAGTAATGAATTAAAAGTCTAATCCTGCTTCGCGCGCCGCATCGGCAAAGAGCTTGATCGTACCCGCGTACTGGAAGCCGCCGCGATCGAAGACGACTCGCTTCACGCCCTTCTCTCCCGCCTTCTGCGCGAGGGTCTTCGCCGCCATCTCCGCCCGTTCGCGCGGGGTCTTGCCCTTCTCGCTTGCCGAGGAAACCGCGACGATCGTCTTCCCTTCTTCATCGTTGATGATCTGTGCGGTCAGGCGCGTGTTGGACTTGTAGACCGCGAGGCGCGGGCGAGCCGAGGTGCCCGAGACGCGCGCGCGTACGCGCTTGTGCCGACGATCTCGCTGCTGTGTTTTAGAGAGTGCCATAGATTATGCCGCCGCGCCCGCTACCTTCTTGCCTGCCTTCTGGCGTACGACTTCGCCTTCGTAGCGGATGCCCTTGCCCTTGTACGGCTCCGGCTTCTTGATCGCGCGCACCGATGCAGCGAACTGCCCGAGCGCGTCCTTATCGGCGCCGGAAATCGAAATGATGTTCTTCTCGATCGCGACGGTGAGGCATTCGGGGACGGTGACGAGGACCGGATGCGAGAAACCGACCGAGAGCTTGATCTGCTTGCCCGAAAGCTCGGCGCGGTAGCCGATGCCTTCCACCGAGAGACGCTTCTGGAACGGCGAATTCACGCCCGCGATCATATTGCGCAGATGCGCCGCGTAGGTGCCCCAGAGCGCGCGAGCGAGGCGCGAGTTGTTGGCAGGCTCTACCTTAGCGGTCGAGCCCTCGACGATGATCTTGATCGCCGGATGCAGCGCCTTCTTGAGCGTGCCGCCCTTCCCTTTGACCGTGATCTCGCCGCTGCCGACCGAGACTTCGGTGCCTGCGGGGATCTGTATTTCTTTTTTGCCGACTCGTGACATAGATTTACCAGATTTCGAACAGCGCTTCGCCGCCGACCTTCTCCTTGCGGCATTCTTTATCGGTCTTGATTCCCTTCGGGGTCGAAAGGATAAGGAGGCCATGACCGTATTTGACCGGAATGATCTCGTGCACGCTCTTGTAGAGTCTCCGCCCGGGCTTCGAGATGCGCTTCACGCCCTGGATCTTCGGATTGCCGGATGCATCGTACGAGAGAGAGATGTCGAGCGTCTTCTTTACCTTCTTGCCCTTCTTCTCGATCGCCTGCACATAGCCGACCTCCTTCAGCTTCTCCGCGATCGCGAGCTTGAAATTGGAAAACGGCACCGAGACCGATGTCTTGTTGATGGCGCCGGCATTGGTGAGGCGCACGATGAAATCTGCGACAGGATCGTTTACCATGAGCTTTTCTTTATTCCGGGTATGTTCCCTTCCAGTGCCTCTTCGCGGAAGCAGATGCGGCAGAGGTTGAAATCACGCATAAAGCCGCGCGGACGGCCGCACTTGAAGCAGCGGCGAACGACCCGCGACTTGAACTTCGGCGGGCGGTTAGCCTTAACGATCATTGATTTCTTAGCCATGAATTGCGCGCTCGTGAGGAGTGTGAAGCCCGTGCACCTGACCTCTCGGCCTGGTTATCGAGGCTTCGCTCGTGACCTTGTTCCTGCGATATCCCGAGGGATCACTCTAAAAAACAAGGCCCCTGCGAGGCTCGGACAATATAGACAATTACGTCCGCAAAGTCAAACAATCACAAAATCAAATTAGAGTCTTAATAACTACCCAAAGAAAATAGGCACCTAGAAGAAGAGAGCCGATCCCGTCAGCGCGAAAGTAATATTTCCATGTCGGCCGCCTGAGTAATTGTTTCTCGGCAGCTTCATTGAATGCAACATTCTCAGCTTGCGCTTTTAGCCGCGCGTTGTCTGCATACCAATTTACGGAGAAATCTTTTTTAAGGAGAACCATCGCACCGTACCAGACGGACCAACATCCAAAGACCAGAAGAACAATCGTAATTGCATTTTGATTGCTGTTCGGTCTTAACAGCAAAGCAATTACCGCCAGAAGGGCCACGAGCGTCAGCGCCTTTGCAACGCGGCCGAACGTTATGGGAATGTCCTTATATTCCGACATAGATAAATTATATCTTTATTCGACTATAGCTTTTGCAAATACATTGACACCGTGCGGCGTTTGCCGGCGCTATTCGAGCTTTTCTTCGTTATCTCTATCGGTCGCAGGAACATTAAATTCGAATAATCGCATTTTTCCCTCGTATGAATAGGCATCCCCATCTTGAATAACAATCAAGTCGTTCTGTTCTACTCCTAAGACAGTTTCGTTGATGGTAAATGTGCCCTTGCCGTCTAACACAAGATAAACTCTCGCAGCGCCCTTAAGGCGCGCTTTGTAGTGGCCTTTTAGGACATCAACGATAAGAGCATTGAACGGTTTACCGTCTTCTTTCTTTACGTAAAAGTTAGCTATGAAATCTCCATGGTCAGATATTTTGCGCTCATTCCAGGAGATTTTCATACCAGATTACGACATCGGAATGTCGGGATTTCTTTCGACGGGTCTCGGCGGAAGCGTGAGAGGCGGTAGTTCACCTTTAGGGGTCTGCCCTTCAGGCATACCATCGTTCGGTAATCCTTGAAGTGGCGGCAATTGTCCTCGGAGCGGTGGCAAGTCCTGATTGAGCGCTCCCGGCTCCGGAGGCTTTTGTTCGGGCGCACACATCTGGCCGTCGATTTCAAATGCGTCTTTTAAATCATTCGGTGTCGCCGTTATGGAGAACGGTACTGCGCCTTCGGGCAGAGGATGCCCCGTAACGACTACGAACATCGGTGGCTCGACATGGCCTTTCGAATAATAGGTGGTACCGCCGGGGAAAAAATAGATACCGGGTTTCTCCGTACCCTTCGGATAGTCGCGTGAGATCTCCACGCAATCATGCACCGCGCCGTCTATTGTTTTCTTTACGAAGCCTTCCGCTTTTGCGGCGGTCGCGTTTCCTGCAGCGGCAAGACCGCTCACGAACGCGAGCACAAGCGCATTGGGCATCGTGATCTTCGGCAATGCCGCTTTCAGTCGTTCGACAGGACGGATACTCTCGCGCATGGCTTAATGGTATCAAAACTTTTGCAGATACATCGAAAGCGTGCGGCGTTTGCCGGCGCGGCCGCGGCGCAGATGCTTGTGCGATTTATGGATCTTATGGATCTCAAAATACGGCCCGAAGAATTCGCGTGCTGAATCTTCCGTCCACACATATTCGTACACGCCCATTTTGGGATGGATGTACGCCCCTTCCTCATCGGCCGGGTGGTCTCGCAGCAGGCGCTTTACGTTGAGGTCGTCCTCCGCAAGATGCGATTTGAAGAAAAGCCATCCGCTGTGCCGCAACACGCGCAGAATCTCATCGCGCAATCTTTCGCGCTCCGCGCGCTTGAGAAAGTGCGAAGTCATCATGTCGAGGACAAGCGTCTGCGATTCATCGGGTACAAGCAGCGGCTCTTCGATCGAGCGCACTTCGTATTCGATGGGCAGATCTTTCGACGCGGCAACCGCTTCGCGGATCGCGAAGTCGGAAATATCGTAGCCGGTCCCGGGCATGCCGAAATTTTCCGCGAGGTGCACGAGGTTCCTGCCGTTTCCCGTGCCGAGGTCCAGTACTCGTGCGCGCGGATTCAAGAATTCCCGCTTCCATCCCCTCTCAAGAAAGCGCGTGAATTTCTCCAGATCTTCCGAGGGCACGCGCGAGAGCGCGAGGTGCTCGCTCGTCTGGTATTCCTTATTCCAAAAGTCCCGATGCCGTCCCATTCGCGCCAATATACTACTCCCACGCCAAAGGGCACCTTCGGTGCCCTTGTATCAAGATGTCATCTTGATAATTTCTTCATTTAAGAGCGGAGCGGGATGCCGATGTGGCGCAGGAACGCCTCGGCTTCTTTCTTGTCCTTCACGTTGGTCGTGATCGTGATCGAGAGGCCGAAGACATCGCGCGCGTCCTCGTCGGCGGTTTCCGGGAAGACCGTGTGCTCGCGGATGCCGATCGTCATGTTGCCCATCTCGTCGATCGCGCTCGCCTTGAGGCCGCGGAAGTCCTTCACGCGCGGGAGGACGACGTGGATCAGCTTATCGAGGAAGCTTTTCATGCGGGCGCCGCGGAGCGTGATCTGATAGCCGACGATATCGCCTTCACGGATCTTGAAGCTCGCGATCGACTTCTTCGCCTGGCGCTGCGCGGGAGCCTGGCCGGTGATCTTGGCGAGGCGGTCGATGATGACTTCGCGCTTATTCTTATCGTGCTTCGCGCCGACGCCGGAAGAGACGATGACTTTCTGTATGCGGGGCGTCTGCATCGAACTCTTGTAGCCGAACTCGCCCTTCATCGCTTCGAATATTTTGTTTTGTGTAGTTGCGGTAGCCATATTATTTGATTTCCTGACCGGATCCGACGGCGACGCGCGAGCGCTTGCCTTCTTTATCGCGCACGATCTTCACACGCGTGGGCTTCCCGCCTTTCGGATCAGCGAGCATGACGTTCGAGATGTGGATCGGCATCGGCATGTCGACGATCTGGCCCTTGCGCGATTGCGCGGTGGGCTTGCGATGCCGCTTCACGAGATTCACGCCGTCGATGACGACCTTGTTCTCGTCCGGGAGCGCGCGGACGATCTGACCCTTGGAGCCTTTTGCCTTGCCGGCGATCACTATTACATTGTCACCTTTCTTGAGTTTCATATTGGATTACAAGATTTCGGGCGCGAGCGAGCCGATGGTGCGGTAACCTTTTTCGACAACCTCGCGCGGGATAGGACCGAATACGCGGTTGGCCTTCGGCTCCTTGGGCTCCTTGCCCGAGCCTGTCACCAGTACGACCGCATTCTCATCGAAGCGGATGTACGAGCCGTCCTTGCGGCGAAATGCCGACTTTTGACGGACGACGACGGCGCGGTGCACTTCCTTCTTCTTCACGGCCTTGCGGGGCTGCGCGGTCTGGATGGAGAGCACGACTTCTTCGCCGATCCCGGCGTAGCGCTTCTTCGAGCCGCCGAGCACCTTGAAGACGCGGCCGATGATGCCGCCCGAGTTGTCCGCTATTTTTACCAAGCTGCGATCCTGGATCATAGAATTACTTTACGAGCACAAAACGCTTGTGCTTCGAGATAGGGCGCGTTTCCTTGATGACGACCTTCTCCCCGACCTGTGCGGTGTTGCCCGGATCATGGACGAGGAATTTCTTCGAGAGGCGCATGAACTTCTTGTACTTCGGGTGCTTCACGTAGCGCTCGACCGTCACGGTGCACGTGTCTTTCATCGCCGCCTTCACGACGACGCCTTCGAGAGTTTTTCCTTGTGCAGTGACAGCTTCCATAGAATTTTTACTTGGCTACCTTACGCGAATTGATCTCCGTCAGCAAGCGCGCGATCTCGCGGCGCGTGGTGCGGCCCTCGCGCACGTTGCGCGAGCGGGAGCCTGCGCCTCCGAAGCGGAACACACGAAGCGCCTCGCGCTTGTCCGCGACTTCCTTTTCGAGCTGTGCGATGTCCATTTTCTTGAGATCTGCCATAAATTATTGATTACGCGCGCTCAACGACGCGGACCTTGATCGGGAGCTTCGTGCCGGCCTTGCGGAGCGCTTCGCGCGCCATCGCCTCGGGAGCACCGTCGATCTCGAAGATCACGCGGCCCGGACGGACGTCGACGACGTAGCCGGCGAGATCGCCCTTACCGCTACCCATGCGCACCTCGGAGGGCTTTCGCGTGAATGGTCGGTCGGGAAAGATGCGGACCCAGATCTTGGCGGTCTTGCCGCCGGCGCGCGAGAGCGCGCGACGCGCAGCCTCGATCTGATTCGAGGTGATGCGGGCCTGGGTCATCGCCTTCAATCCGTACGCGCCGAAAGCCACCGTGATACCGCGGGTCTCGGGCTTAACGCGGCGGGCGCCTTGGCGGCGTCCCGACTGCCATTTTCTGAATTTTGTTTTCTTCGGTGCCAACATAGATTTTTAGGCGCGCTTCTCGTCGAAAATATCGCCACGATAGATCCACACCTTGATGCCGATGACGCCGTACGGGAGATATGCCTCTTCGCGCGCGAAGTCGATGTCGGCGCGCAAGGTCTGCAGCGGCACGCGGCCGCGCTTGATCTCTTCCTGGCGGCTCATCTCGGCGCCGCCCAAGCGGCCCGAGATGCCGATGCGCACGCCCTGCACGTCACGATTCGCCATCACCT
>JAFAPB010000079.1 GCA_019247335.1 Candidatus Kaiserbacteria bacterium | reverse complement strand
CGCCTATTTCGACCCGCTTTCGCACTCCGTCATTCATTACAAAGGCCGGCGCGTCTTTCTGATGTCAGGGACGCTCGACGGCGTGCCGTTCGAGGATTACGCGACCGGCCGCGCCAATTTTCAGGGTAAGGAAGGGTCGCATCGCGACGCCGACGACGGGATACTGAGCAAGAATCCGATCGAGCACGGACCCGCAGATTCCGTGATCGGGCTCTACGGTAGCTTCGCGCCGGGCCAGTCGAAGACCGCGTACTACTGGATGATCGCGGCGCAATCGATCCAGGAGGCGCACGAGCGCAACGAGAGCGTGAAAAAGAAAACGCCCGAGCATCTCATTAAAACGACCACGCATTTCTGGAACGCGTGGGTGAACGCGTATCAATGGAATTTCAAGGGCCTCTCCTCACAACACATCGCGCTCTTCAAGCGCTCGCTGATGTACATTCGCGCGGGTGTCGATAACGGCGGCGGCATTCTCGCTTCGTCCGACTCAGATATGCTGCAATACGGGCTCGACACGTACAGCTACGTCTGGCCGCGCGACGCGGCGTATACCGCGATCGCGCTCGATGAGGCAGGGGATACGAATGTCGCGAAGCGTTTTTTCGAATTCTCGCGTGACACGATCACGCCCGAGGGCTACTTCATGCACAAATACCTGCCGGATAAATCACTCGGTTCGTCGTGGCATCCGTGGATTCGCAACGGACAATTCCAATTGCCGATACAGGAGGATGAGACCGCGCTCGTCATCTGGGCGTTTTATCGTCACTATCAGAAGAGTCGCGATATCGAATTTTTGGAAGAGATGTACAACCCGCTCATTGAAAAGGCGGCGAATTTCCTCGTCCGCTATCGTGATCCGGAGACGAAACTCCCCGAACCGTCGTACGATCTGTGGGAGCGAAAGCGCGGCATCTCTACCTTCTCATCCGCGAGCGTCTACGGTGCGCTTATTGCGGCGGCCGAGCTTTCAAAGATCCTCGGCAAGGATACCCACGAGCATACCTACCGCGAAGCAGCCGAGGACGTGCGGGTCGCCATCCTGGACTACCTCTGGGACGAGCGCTCGGGATCGTTCATCAATATGATCGTGCGCGACGGCGCGAATGTGACGCTCGACAAGACAATCGATATTTCGAGCGCGTACGGCATCTTCTCGTTCAGCGTCTTGCCGCCGGAAGATCCGCGTCTTTCCCGCGCGTTCGAGGGTGCCGTGCGCGAACTCACCAGGGGGGTTGCCTCGGGCGGCATCGCGCGCTTTCAGGATGATGACTATTACCGCGTGACCGAGGCGGCGCCGGGTAACCCGTGGGTCATCACGACGCTCTGGTACGCGGAATATCTCACCGCGCGCGCGAAACATCCGCATGATCTCGATGCAGTGCGCGAGATATTCGACTGGGTCGTGAAGCACGCGCAACTCTCCGGGGCGCTCTCCGAGCAGCTCGATCCGCGGACGGCGGCGCAGCTAGGCGCGACGCCGCTCACCTGGGCGCATGGCGCGTACGTGAGCGCTGTTTTGCGCTACTTGGAGCGCCTGCAGAACGCCGCTTTGGCGGCGTAGCGAGAATGCTACAATCGGGGCCATGGCATTCGAACCGTACGCTGCACGCACCCACGAGAAGATGCAAGAGGTACTGATGCACCCCGATATCGTCGGACCGGGGGTCCATTACTATATGATCCGCGGCGGCTCAAAAAAACGGAACATCACCGTGATGGAGACCGGCGTCGTCGGCAGTGAATACATCAAGACCTACGGCCACTACCACGTTGGAGATCTCGACGAGACCTACTGGTTTCTCTCCGGGGAGGGGATCGTCCTTTTGCAGAAAATGGTCGAGGAAAATGGCGTGCCGCAGCATGACAAGATCGAAGAATTCAAAGCGGTGCGCGTGAAAGCGGGTGACTCGGTCTACATGCCGCCCGGCTACGGACATCTCATCGTGAATACGGGAGAAACCTGGCTTGTGATGGAAGACAATTCGCCGGTCGAAGGTACGCAGGATTCCGCCTCGATGCCGGGGCACGCCGATTACGAGCCGGTCAAGATCATGCACGGATTCGCGTACTACGTCATCCAAACAGGCGACGGCCCGGCACTACGCCCCAATGCGCTTTACAAAGAGGTGCGCAAGACCGACTCCGGCGGCGTACCGATCTCCTCGTAACATGTATATTCTCGCGGACATCGGGGGCACGAACATGCGGATCGCGCGCAGCCGCGACCTCGCATCCTTCGATGAGCCGATCATCCAAGATACGCCGCAGGAATATGAGGCGGGAATAGCAAAACTTATCGAGGCGAGCCGCTCGCTTGCCGGCGCCGAGCGAGTAGACGCGGTCAGTATCGGCATGCCCGGATCGATTGCTCCGGATAAGCGATCAAGCCGGAACCGCAGCACTCTTATGGATTGGAGCCAAAAACCGCTGGCCGATGACATAGAACAAGCGCTCGCCAGCACGGTGAAGCTGGAAAACGATACTGCGCTGGTGGGACTCGGCGAAGCGGTCTTCGGCGCCGGCAAGGGAGCGCCCATCGTCGCGTATATCACCGTTTCGACGGGTGTGAACGGTGTCCGCGTCGTCGATGAGCGGATCGACCGCTCCGCCATGGGCTTCGAGATCGGCGGACAATACACGCCTTTTTCCTCCGAAATCACGTTCGAGCATCTCGTCTCGGGACGCGATGTCGAGAGAAAGTACGGCAAACATCCGCGCGATCTCGGCAAGGACTGGGACGGCTGGGCCGAGCTCGCGCGCATCACCGCCTATGCCCTCAACAATACGATCCTGCACTGGTCGCCGGACCGCGTGGTCTTTGGCGGCTCGATGTTCAACGAGATCGGCATTTCCGTCGGTGCGGTGCGTACTGAACTCTCATCGATCATGCAGAAATTCGACACGCTTCCCGAGATCGTCCACTCGTCGCTCGGCGGTTTGGGCGGCCTTTACGGCGGACTCGCGTATTTACGCGATCGCTAAAAGTCGCTCTTGCCGCGCACGTAATCGTAGAAGATCGGTACGAGCGAAGCGATCACGATCACAATGACGATCGGTGTCAGGTAGTGCTGAATGAACGGTACTTTTTCTCCCAAATAATAGCCGAGGAATGTGACGCCGGTCGCCCATGCGAGCGCACCGATCACGTTGAACGAAAAAAAGATGCGGTAATCCATTTTGACGACGCCGGCGATGATCGGCACGAAGGTGCGCACGATCGGCACGAATCGCGCGAGGACCACCGTGCGTACGCCGTGCTTGTCATAGAAGCGCTTTGCGCGCTCGACGTGTTCATGCCGGAAAAATCGCGAGTCAGGCTTCAAAAAAAGGCGTATGCCGACCTTGTTACCGAACCAATAGCCCGCATTGTCGCCCAAGATCGCGGCAACCGTGACAAGCGGGATCAGGACCCATGGATTGAAGTAACCCTGCGATGCGAGAAGCCCGCCGGTGAAAAGCATCGATGCGCCCGGCAGGAAAAAGCCGAAGAAAACACCGGATTCGAGGAAAACGATAGCGAATATGCCGGGGTAGCCGACGATCTTAATAAGCGTCTCGAGGTCGAGGTGCGGCACGGTATTAGCGCTTCTTTTCGTGCGGGAGCGGGAATTTCTTGGTGAACTTCCGGATCTCTTCGCGGATCTTCAGAAGCTCTTTGTTCTTGCGCGAATCCGCATGGAATTTCGCAATATACGCGGCGCGCTCTTTGTTGTCGCTTGGCAAATGATACGTGCCGACGGCTTTGATCGCGCGCGCGATCCACTCGCCGACCTTCTCCATTTCTTTTTCTTTCATGCCGCGCGTAGTTAGGGCGGGCGTCCCGATGCGAATGCCGCTCGGGTAGAACGGCGTCCCAGGATCGTTCGGCACCGTGTTCTTGTTCGCGGTCATACCGGCGACCTCCAGCGCGTCAGAGCCGAAGATGCCGCCGCCGGGGCCGTAGATCGGTGAGACATCGATGCGGAGGAGGTGATTCTCCGTGCCGCCGCCGACCAGCGTCATGCCGTGCTTTTTCAGGCTCTTCGCAAGCGCTTTTGCGTTGGCGACGATCTGCTTCCCGTAGCGCTTGAATTCCGGCGTCGCTGCTTCCTTAAGCGCGATCGCGATCGCGGCTGTCTGATGGTCATGCGGGCCGCCCTGGAGGCCAGGGAAGACGCCCTTGTCGACTTTGGACGCGAGATCAGGATCCTTTTTGAGGCCGCGCTTCGTTACCATGATCATGCCGCCGCGCGGTCCGCGGAGTGTCTTGTGCGTCGTTGTGGTAACGATGTGGGCATGCGGCACGGGATCAGGATGCGCACCGGCGATGATAAGGCCCGCGATGTGCGCGATGTCGACCGCGAGGTACGCGCCGACCTCGTCCGCGATCTTCGCGAACTCCGAGTAGTCGTATTTGAATTCATACGCGGTCGCGCCCGCCCAGATGAGCTTCGGCTTGTGCTGTTTCGCGAGCTTGCGCACCTCGTCGATGTCGATCTTGCCGTCTTTGCGCACGTGATAGGGGAGCGTCCTGTAGAAGATGCCGGTCGCCGAGACCTTCCAGCCGTGCGTGAGGTGGCCGCCGTCGGGGAGATTGAGGCCAAGGACGACATCACCCGGCTGGCAGCATGCGAGGTATACCGCGAGGTTCGCGGGCGAACCTGAATAGGGCTGCACATTCACATGCTCGACTTTGAAGAGTTTCTTCGCGCGCTCGATAGCGGTGCGCTCTATCTCGTCGATAAATTCGTTGCCGTTGTAGTAGCGTTTGCCCGCGTAGCCCTCGGAATATTTATTGGTCAGCACGCTTCCCATCGCTTCCATGACGGCGGGCGAGGTGTAATTCTCCGAGGGGATAAGCTCCAACCCTTCCGTTTGTCGCGCGGTTTCCTCGACGATCGTCTCGTAGATCGCGCGGTCTTGTTTTTTGATAAGAGGATAATCTTTTTTCATAGCGCAACGCTTAAGAAATAAATACGCAATTAATCAAAATTACTTCATACGCCGGCGCCGTGTAATTTTTTGTTATACCCTCCTGCGACGGTGAGCTCCGCCTTGATCGGCGGATGCGGGTCATAGCCCTCGAGCTCGACGTATTCCGGCTTGAATTCATCGACGGTCGAGAAGTCATGCGTGAAGCGGATCGCAGGGAAGGGCCGTGGTTCGCGTGCGAGTTCCTCCTCGATCTGCGCGCGATGGTTCTCGTACATATGAAAGTCGCCGAAGGTGTGCACGAATTCTCCCGCCTCGCGACCGAGGATCTTCGCGATAATAGCGGTCAAAAGCGAATAACTCGCGATATTAAAGGGAACCCCGAGGAACATATCGGCGCTGCGCTGGTAGAGCTGGAGGCACACGCGGCCGCGCTTCACGTTGAGTTGGTATATGTTGTGACAGATCGGGAAGCGCGCGCCTTCTCCCGGACGGGCCATCGAATACATGTATTCCGGATTCCACGAGGTCACGAGCGTATTGTGCGCGTCGGGGTCTTTGCGAAGTTCTTCCACGACCCACGTGAGCTGGTCGACGCGACGGCCGTCGCGCGCGATCCACTTGCGCCAGTGCTCGCCATAGATGTGCGGCAGCTCCCCGTGCGCGGTGGCAAAATCAGGATCGGCGCCTATCTTCGCGATGAACTCGTCTTTGGACAATTCAGCTTCTTCGCCCCGCGCTACTTTTTCTTTGTAGATCTTGTACGGATAGTCATCCCAGATGTGCACGTTGTTATCGACGAGATATTTGATGTTGGTCTGCCCTGACATGAACCAGTAGAGCTCATGCACGACGCCCTTCCAGTAGACTTTCTTGGTCGTGAGGAGGGGAAACCCGTCGGCGAGATCGAAGCGGATCTGGCCGCCGAAGCGGCTATACGTTTTGACGCCCGTGCCCTTGTCCACCTGCTCTTCTCCTTGCTCGAGCGTTTCCCGGAGAAGATCCAAATATTGATACTCGGGGTGACGCTTTTCCATACTATTTTTTGACCGCTTTCTTGGCCTTGGCGCCGACGAAATGCTTCCAATTGTCCTTCGCGAAACGCCCGACTTTCTTGTAGTTGAGCGACGGCGGCGAGGAGATCATCGAGAAGGTGAGCTGCGCGATTTCCATACCGGGACGCAGGATGATCGGAATATTATTCTGGTTGGTTATCTCAAAGGTTATGTGGAGGAAATGACCGGGATTGATGATGCCAGCGGTGTTGTGGATCATGAGCCCACAGCGCGCGAGCGACGATTTGCCGCCGACTTGGATCAGATAGCGTTCTGAACCAAAGAATTCTTTCGAAAGG
>JAFAPB010000013.1 GCA_019247335.1 Candidatus Kaiserbacteria bacterium | reverse complement strand
GAAATCGATCTCCTGCTCCGCATAGAAGCGCTTTTCCTGATCCGGGTTCAAGAGCACGTGCAGGTAGCCTTTCGTATCTTCAGGCTTCAGGATCTCTTCCTTGAGCATCGGGGTGAGCTGCCCCGCGACGCGCACGGTCGGATGCGCGCCCGTCGAGAAATGCAAGTCGGACGCGCCTTCGTGCGCGACGACGTTGACGTATTTTTTCAGCTGCGCGACGTAGTCCATGGATAAGTAATTATATCGTGCGCGGCGCGCTCCCCTCGCGCGCACTGTGTACTAATGCGCGCTCTTTCCGATCGTGCCGCGCACGTGCGCTACGACCTCTGACGGGATCATCGTCGCCTTGATGAGGTAGTCATCGGCGCCAAGCTCCATTGCCTTTGCTTTCTCGCCGTCGGAATTCTGATTCGTGAGCGCGATCTTCTTCGCGCTCTCGGCGAGGTGTTCGTCGCGCAGGCTCTGCAGAAAGGAATAGCCGTCGCGCTCCGGCATCGTGAGGTCGAAGACGATGGCATCCGCCTTGAAGCCGCCGCGCAGCACATCGATCGCGTCGTTGACCGAGAGGCACGCATGGACGACGAAGCCTTCCTTTGTGAATTTCATCGTGTACATGTCGAGGAGGAATTTATCGTCATCAACAATGAGTATGGTCGGGGCGTTGTCCGTCATACGGTCGGGTTATCGAGCGATTCAGCGGGTGCAGCTGCAGGTTTTTCTTCGGGGTGTTCTTCGTCGGTCTCGAGCATGAGCGGTCGAAGATTGTTGATCTCCGAGAACGGCACCTTTTTATCCATCGCCTTGAGGAGCGCGTCCTCGCGCATCGTGAGCATGCCCTGCGCGCGCGCCTCGTTCCACAGCTTCGACTCGACGGGATTATCGAGCACGATGCGCTCGATCTTCGGCGTCATCTCGAGGATCTCGAAAACGGCCATGCGACCGCGCATGCCGGTCGGGCATGTCGGGGTCTTCACCGCCTCATAGGCGTGCGTCGGCACCGGGAAACGGTGTTCCGCCGGAAGCGTCTCGAGCTGCTCCGCGATATCTTTCTGCACGCTCGCGGAGAGCTCGATCTCCTTTTCGGCGCCCGGACAGAACGTACGCACGAGACGCTGCGCGATCGAGCAGATAAGGACGGGCGGAATGAGATACGGCTCGACGCCCATGTCGATGAGGCGCGGGATCGTGCCGACAGCGTCATTGGTGTGAATGGTAGAGAGCACGAGATGGCCCGTGAGCGCGGCCTGGATCGCGAGCTTCGCGGTCTCGCCGTCGCGGATCTCGCCCACCATGATGACGTCGGGGTCCTGGCGGAGCGTTGTGCGGAGTCCCGTCGCGAACGTATAGCCGATCTCGGGATGCACTTGGGATTGGATGATGCCTTCGATGAAATATTCGATCGGGTCCTCGAGCGAGAGCACGTTCTTATGTTCGCGATCGACCTCGGAGAGCATCGAGTAGAGCGTCGTCGATTTACCGCTGCCGGTCGGACCCGAGATCAGGATGAGGCCGTGCGGCTGCGCGACGGCGCGGCGGAGCGTCGCGAGATTATTCTGCGTGAGCCCGATCTGATCGAGCGGGATGAAGCCCTGTTCGCGATCGAGGATACGGATCACGACCTTCTCGCCGTTGTACGACGGGAACGTCGAGACGCGGAAATCGATCTGGCGGTTATCGATCGTCGCGGAAAAGCGGCCGTCCTGCGGCTTTCGGCGCTCGTCGAGGCGGATCGAGGCGAGGACCTTGATGCGCGCGACGATCGCGCGGTGCGTTGAGATCGGCAAGACGACCGAGGTATGCAATTCGCCGTCGACGCGGTAGCGGACACGGACGCCGGAAGGCAGCGGCTCGATGTGTACGTCGGATGCTTTGCCGTCGATCGCGTAGCGGAGGATCGTGGAGACGATCTTGATAGCCGGTGCATCCTCTTGGATTGTCTGGGGGCCTTTCCCCTTTGAGAGCGACGTGTCTTCAAGATCGAGCGCAGCGGGTTCTTCGGACTTTGCGGCGACGACGGGATTTGCTTTGGTCTCGGTCTGCAGATCGGAGACCGCCTCCGCGACCTCGCCGCGCAGTCCGCGGTACATCGTCAAGACGCGCTCGAAATCCGATTTCGTGATCTTAAAGACTTTGTACGGGTAGCCGGAGGTGCGCGAGATGAAATTCAATGCGTCGACCGCTTCGATATCGTCCGGGTCGACCATGCCGACCTCGAGCACATTCTCGACGACCGCGAGCGGCGCGAGGAGGTAATGCTCCGCGCTCTCTTCCGGTATCACCTTGAGTACGTCGTACGGTATTTTGGTGTCCCCGAGCGCTCGCACGGGCACATCGCTTACGGTCGCAATTTCCGCCATAGATTAATTGCGGCGCTGCGTATTTTGCGCGTTTTGAGGAGCTTGATTCTGCTGATTGAAGAGCTGCGCGTCGCCTGCAGCTCCGCTGCTCGCGCCTTGCGTCGATATATACGGCGCGAACGGATTTTGTCTGCCAATCGGCTCGGCGACGATCGCCGTGCCGAAATCGCGAAGCGTCGTGAATGCGGGGTCCTGGAAGATCGTGCCCGAGAGCGTGACCGCGCGGAGCGTGAGCAAGGTGGCGACGAGCTCTTCGTTCGCGCTGTCCTGCGTCGGGGAGCCGGTCGATGCGGTCGCGCTCGTCGAGACGAGCGGCGCGGGCGGCGTGTTCTGCGAGAGTCCGTACCAGATGCCGCCGACCAAAACGACGACCAGTATCACGACGACTAATTTATGCTGCATGATCCACTGCATAGATTTATTTGAGCCAGTACGTCCTGATGGTGAGATCGTAGGTATAGTTCGGCGCCGCACTCGGATTCTTCGAATCGCCATCCGCCGCCGCGAGCTTGAGCGAGACCAGGTCGACGACGCGGAGGCTCTGCTCGAGGTCGGTCATGAACGAGATGAACGTGTCGTATGACCCGGCGGTCGTGAATTTGAGCGTCAGCGAGTCATATTTCTGTTTCGCGGAGCTGATATTGCCGACCGCCGTCTGCGAGGCATCGTCGGTCTGCGGCGCGGAAATGACCACATTTTGCAGCGCCATGCCGTGCCGACCCGCGAGATTGTCGAGATCGAGAATGAGGCGCACGTTGTCGACGTGATCCGGGAGGAGCTTCTGCAAGCGATCGAGCGCGTTGGGATCAAAGGTGTTGTAGCGCGCGAGGAGCGTTTGCTTCAGCTGCTGGAGCTCGGTCGCCTTGGTGAGCGCGGCGTCGTACTGCGCGATCTGCGCCTTCGCGTCGCCCGATTTATCGTACGTCGGCTGGGTGTAGCCGAAAAAGATGCCGACTGCAGCGACGAGTCCGATGAGTGAAATAATGGTCTTGAACATATTAGTGGCTGATGCGCGCGCCGGAGCTGGCTCCCGGCTGCTGCACCTGTGCGGGCTGGTTCTGCGTCGGGGTTACCGTCTGTGTTTGACCTTGCGTCTGCGTTTGGGTTTGCGTTTGGCTCTGGGTCTGCGACGGCGAATTGAAGGGCGAGCCTTGCCCCTGATTGGTCGGTGTCTGGCTCTGCGGCGATTGCGCCGTCTGCTGCGCGAGCGCGCCGTTGACGAGCGATACGTAGTTGATCGTCGCAGGATTGATGAACGCACTCAAGTTGAAGTGCACGCCGTCGGGTTGGCGCGAAATATCCGAAAAGATCGGGCTCGTGATGACACCGTTTTTCGAAAACAGATCCGCCTGCAGCGCGATCGAATTCACGCTCTGCGCGACGCCCTGCATCTTGATCGTAATGTGCTTCGGGTCCCCCGCCTCGAGATCGAGCGTCTTGAATGAAACGGTCGTCAGTGTCGCCTGCCCCAAGACCGTGAAGAACGCGGTCGGCGCCAAGTGCTGCGAGAGGATCGCATCCGCCGCGCGCATACGGTCATCGAGCCGCGTCAATTGCTGGATGAGCGCGGGCTCGAAGGCCTGCTGTGCGCGCTTCAATTGCGCGACCTTGCTCGTCGCGCTCGATTGCAGGTACTGTTGGTAGAGAAAGACCGCGCCGGCGAGCGCCGCGGATGCGACGAAAAGCACGATGGAGATGAGGAGCAAGAGGTCGCCGAGCCCCCCGCCCCGCTCGATCCGTGGCGCAGCAGTAGGCCGCCCCGCGTCTTTGGGGATGAAGGATGATTGTATGCCGCCTTCCATATATTAATTGTGCTTCAGCTTGCGCATGGCGAGCCCGACCGATACCGAGAATCCGGGGCCGATCTCGGAGAGCACCTTGGCTAAAAACGCGGGCGCTTCCGTGTGCGAAAACGGATCCGCAATCGAGACCTCGGCGTTCAAAGATGTTTTCGCGACCGCTGCGATCCCGGGTAACGACGCGCCGCCGCCGGTCAAAACCACGGTCGATACGTTTTTGTTGTATCGCTGCCCGTAACTTAATAGTACCCGATTGACCTCGCTAAAGACGCGCGAGAGTGTTGATAACAACGCCTCTTTGATGCGCACGTTCTCGTCGGTCGAATACGCGCTCGAATCGACGAATCCCCGCTCGCGCTTCACGCGCTCCGCTTTGTCGAACTCCCAATTCATCGAACGCGCAAGCGTTTCCGTCACGTGCTGTCCGCCGAGCGTCAAGAGGTGCGTCATGCGGATGACGCCGCGCTCGGCAACGTACATTTTCGTGGTAGAAGCGCCGAGATCCACGATAAGGATCGGCGCGATACCGTGGCCCAAGGCGGATCGCATCGAACTGAATATCTCTATTTCATAGAAGCTCGCGCCGAGTCCGGCGTTTTCCATGATGGTCTGGTAATTCTTGAGGGTCGCGTTGTGGATCGCGACCAAAAGCACCTCCTGGTTGTTCGACGCACCGGGCTTTTTTTCCTGCAATTGATCGAATGCCGAGTCGCTGCCCTCTTCGTGCGGTATCACGAACCAGTCCAGCGAGACCTCTGAGACCGGCACAGGGATGTATTTGCGCGCCTCGATCGGAATGATGCGCTTCAGCGCCTCGTTGTCGGCGGGCGGGAGCGAGATAACAGAGACGAGGCTGGATGAAAACGGTATCGAGACGCCTGCCACCGACGCCGTCACATTGGATTCCTTCATCAGGTCGCGCAAAACTTCCGCGAGCTTCTCCGGTGAGAGCTTCACGGCCTTGCCGATCGGTTGCTGCGCATAGGGGCCGAGCGCGATTTCGCCGTACGTTTCGAGGACCGCGACCCCGCGCGAAGCGCGCAGCTGCACGATCTTCGCGCTCGACGCGCCGATATCGATTCCCAAAACGCTTCCCTCCTTGGCGCCGCCGCTTAAACCTTTGAAAATATTCCCGAGAGAGAACGCCATCCTATTAAGTATAGCGTGCTTTTTTCTTCACTTATGCTTTTTTACGCGCCAATCTGGTCAATTTTTGCCGCCAGAATGAAATCGTTTTCGGAGAGCCCGTCGATCGCATGTGTCGTGAGCTCGACCGTTACCTTCCCCCAGCCGATGACGAGATCCGGATGATGCCCCTCTTCTTCCGCGATGTCCGCGATTTTGTTAGCGAATCCCATCGCTGTCTTGAAATCGGCGAATTTAAAATCTTTGGAGAGCCAGCGCGCATCCCCGCTCACCGTCCAGCCGTTTAGCTGCTTGATAAGCACGTCTGCTTCTGTGCGGTTCAAGGGCGGCATACCGCCTTCGCAGGCGACGCATTTCTTCTGGGCGAGTTCTGTCATAGGCACCACTCTAGCACGGTACAATTCCGAAGATGAATCGCGCATTAGCGGCTGTGCAGAGCGCGTGCCTCTCCATTCTCGATGCGATCCTGCCGCTGCGCGAGCGCGCCGCGCGCACCAAGGAGCGACGGGTCGAAGATTTCGCGCTTGCGTCGACTTCGCATGATCTGCTCGGTACAAAGATAACGACGCTCATGGATTACCGCGAGGATGCGGTGCAAGATCTCATCCGCTCGCTCAAGTACGACCGCTCCACGTACGCCGCGCACGTCGCTGCGACGCTCCTTGCGGAATATCTGCTCGAAGAAATCGCATCGCACAAAGCGTTCTCGCAGAAAAAAGTGCTGCTCGTTCCGGTCCCGCTGCATAAAGCGCGCGCCAAAGAGCGCGGGTTCAACCAGATAACGCTCGTCCTCGACGCATTGCCGAGCGAATTCAAGGACGGAACGCTCGCAACACTTGCACCGGGAGTGATCGAGCGCACGCGCGAGACGAAGCCGCAAACGCGCCTCCATCGATCGGAGCGTCTCTCGAATGTCGCAGGCGCATTCACGATCGCTGATCCCTCGCTCGCCGCGAATGCGCAGGTCTTCGTGATCGACGACGTCACGACGACGGGAGCCACGCTTGCAAATGCGGGCAATCCCTTGCGCCGAGCAGGCGCCAGCGTCTCGCTTCTCGCCCTCGCCCGCGCATAATTGCTGCTACAATTTCGTATATCAACATGTATGAAAAAAGCTAAGCGGGTGCATCTTCTTATCCTGTGCATATATCCATTCTTTGCGAGCGCAGTATGTCTTCTCACTCATGCTACGCCGTTCACATCCACGATCATCTTTCTTTTGATCCCGTGCATATTTATGGCCGTTCTGTTGCCCGATTTTATTCGGAAGGGCGCACTTTTTAGCATTATTCTCGGGATACCGTTCATCATCATCGTGGACTATCTCGGTCACGTGAACGGACAGTGGTATATAACAGAGACCGCATTTCCCGTTCGACTGCTCGGATTGCTTGCCATTGAAGACGTCTTTTGGGCGATTTTTCTGTCGTTTTTTATGCTCGCATTCTACGAATACTTCTTTGATTCCAAGCGCAATCGATCTCTGTGGCCCTCGCATCTGAAATACTTGATCCTTTTTCTCGTTGCCGTGTCGCTCATGGTTGTCATCGTCTCAGTTTTTATTCCGGGACTGCTCCATATTTCATACTTTTACTTGCGCGTCGGTCTGCTCGGCATATTGACCCCCATGATCGCCGAGTTTTTTCGCCGCCCGAAATTGATCTATCGGGCTTTTTTAACCGGCGTCTACTTCTTCTTATTCGCTCTGACGTATGAGATCACCGCGCTTAATCTCGGATGGCTTATCTTCCCAGGTCACGATTTCGTCGGGTGGGTAACGCTTTTCGGCAAGTCGTTTCCGTTCGAAGAATTCTTTTTCTGGATACTTCTTACGGCTATGAGCGCCGTGACCTATTACGAATTCTTTGACGACAATGAGCGGTAGTCCGATTTACTGCGTATATTGATAAACCGTTCCGCGCTGCTCGCCTCAATTTACGATGATAAAATTATTCGCATGAAATTGCCGCGATTAGACGCCGGATCGATTGTCTGTTGCCTCCTTGGAGTTGCCACGCTGGCCGCTATATATCTGTTCAACGCGAACACCTGGCTTGCAACCTTGGCAATAGGAAGCGGTAGTGCAGTAATGATGTGGGTACACAAAAGCAGGCATCGAACGATCTTGGCGATAAGCATGTTTTTTATAGGGGCCGCGCTTGAAATAACAGCCGTGCACTTAGATATTTGGGTATATCCGCGGCCAGATATCGCTGGCATTCCCCTGTGGATACCGTTGGTATGGGTCAACGGACCGCTTTGTGTGGTGGAATTCAAAAATGTACTGCAAGTTCTGACAAGAAATGCATGAGGGCCCTCATCGTCGGCGGCGGGATCGGCGGACTGACCCTGGCCGCCTTTCTGCAGAATTCGAATGTCGAGTATGACATCATCGAAAAAGCGCCGGACTGGGACCATATGGGCTTTCTCGTTTCGATATGGGACAGCGGGCGCGATATTCTGCGCAAGCTCGGTCTCGCGGAGGAATTTGATCGTTTGGGTTGCCGAGCCGATCAATACATCATTCGCGACGGCAAAGGGCGTGCGCTTCTCACGATCGATCTGGAGGAGCTGATCGTTAATTACGGCTCTTCCGTAACGATCATCGAGCGGGCCGCGCTGCATAATCTTCTGCGTTCAAAGGTTGACCAAACGCGGCTCCGGATGAGCACGACCATGCAGTCTGCGGAACAGACTAACGACAAGGTTGCCGTAACATTCTCAGATGGTTCGCGGCAAGAATACGATATCGTCGTGGGCGCAGACGGCGTTCATTCGCAGGTACGTAATCTCGCCTTCCGCGATGCGGCGGAAGAATATGAAAATTGGCGCATCTGGTACACCTGGATCGACAACGAATTCAACGAGCCGGGAACGGTATCGGAATACGTGGAGCCGCGCGAATTCACTATCGTGTGCAGTGCGCGCAACAAAACAACCGCATGGTTCTTCGCGCCGGCGGATCATCGCGTCTGGGATACGGTCGAGGGACGGGCGGCGCGACTTCGCGAATTATTCAAGTACGAGACAAAGCTTCTGCCTGCCGTAGAAAAGCTGCGCGATGAGGACATTATGCCGACGGATCTTCTCCGTATGAAGCTCAAGAGTTGGAGCAACGGCCGCTTCGTCCTCCTCGGCGACGCGGCACACATACTCGGACCGCTTGCCGGCATGGGCTCATCAATGGCGATGGAAGACGCCTATACGCTGGCCGGTGAGATCATGCGTATTTCGACTCTCTATCCTATGGACACTGCATTCAAAAATTACGAGCGCAAGCGAAAGCACCGTGTCCGATATGTGGAGAAGATGGGGCGGGAAATGCATTTCGGCATGCTTATAAAATCACGAGCGCTACGCAGCATTATGAACCGTCTCTTCCCGCTTACGCCGCGACGCTACTTATTCAGCAACGTGAATGAGCTTCTGCGCAACGAAATCTGACTTTTCGACGACCCGTTAAGATGGTACGTTTGCAGGCACGGAGAGGTGGCAGAGCGGTCGAATGCAACACACTGCTAATGTGTTGACCGGGAAACTGGTCCGAGGGTTCGAATCCCTCCCTCTCCGCACGTAATGCAAAGATGCTCCGAAAGGAGTGTCTTTGCATTACGAGGACGGATTCGAAAGCCGGAGGCCGACGGGCCGAGGCGGGGTCGCGGAAATTTCTCAACAGAGAAATTATCCGTGACCGAATCTCTCCCTCTCCGCTGATTACGGATTGCTCAAGACGACGAGCAGGTTCTGCAGCGCGGCTTGCGCCGTTTGCTGATTCGGATGCACGGCCCGCACTTCGCGAAATACCTTGTCGAGTGCGCTGTCCACGTGCGTCCACGCGGCGGCGTTTCTTGCCTTGAGCGGTCCTTCGGAGGAGTCCCACGCATATTCGAGATCATTCACTCGCGCATTCGCGCTCGCCCAGTCCCCCTTATTCACCGCATCGAGTATTTGCTGCGCGAGCGTTTTGAATTGCGACAGATCGCCGAGCCGAGATATGCCGCTCGCTGTCGTCGTAGCTGCTCCGGTTGTCGACGAAATATCGCCGCGAAGCTGCTGCTGACGGAAAAAATATCCCCCGATTGCGGCCACGGCAAAAAATAACGCAACCACAACGACCTGCGCGAGCACATGCCGGCTATTTCTCGTTTCTGTTTCGTCACTTGCCTCCGCTGCGGTTGTGATGTCGCGCTTTGTAAGCGCAAGGTACAGAACGGTCGCAACGATGCCGAGCGTGAAAATAACGGTCGTCGCTGTCGCACCGAGCCCGAGGCCGCCGTGCGTCTTTGATTGCGTAAGAAAGTCGCCGAGCGAGGCGCCGAGCGGACGCGTCATAATGTAAATAACCCAGAACGCAAGAATCGCATCGAGTCCCAGTCGCCACGCGACGGCCATAAGCGCGACCAAAGCGGCGATGATAACGCCGGTCGTCGCATAGCCGAGACCGAGCGCTTCCGCGTAGAGATCGCCGGCGGCTGTACCGAGCGCGAAGGTAAAGAGAACCGCAAGCCAATAGAACGCTTCGCGCTTCGTCGTGAAAATAGAATGGATTGAGAGCGTTTTCTCTTGCCAGTACCAGACCGCAAATGTAATCAGGAGTAAGACGCTAAAGAAAATAGTGCTGTATTCGAGTGGAAAGCCGAGTTTATCGGTAAGGTTGTCCGTGACGAGAGTTCCGAAAATGCTTATCAGCACTACATTGAGCCAATAGATCACCGGAATGTATTTCTTCGTCCAAAATTGAACGGCGAGAGCGACCACAAGCAATACGCCCATGACGATCGAGGTACCGACGAGGCCGAAATTGAGATTTACGTTTAGGAAATCCGACGCCGTCTCGCCGACGGTCGTACAGAGCACCTTTATGATCCAGAAGAAAATAGTTACCTCCGGAACTTTATTAAACATCCCACGGACATTCATGTGATTATTGGCAGCCATCATATGCTTTACGGAGAGCATACAGCATGCGTTGGAAGCTCAAATATGACGTGAAGTTAAATTTTCTGGCGTAGAAACCGATCCACCATGTTAGTGAAATACCATTCGGGTACGTAGGGCAGTAACGCATTGCGCAGATAGCCGAGTACTCCGCCCGTCATCACCCATCCATCAGCATGATCGACGAGCCTACGGAAGTGCCGCACACGCGGTTCGCGCCGCGCCGCGAATCGCGCGAGCGCATCTTCAATTGACTGGGTTCGCCCTAGTTCTTCAGCGAGCACGAAGGCGTCTTCCATCGCGATCGAAGCGCCCATGCCGGTCACCGGAGAGACGGCGTGCTGCGCATCCCCGATAAGAACGACGCGTCCACGATACCATTCATGCATCTCAACCTCCGAAATATCGTCGTAGTAAAGTTCGCTCCCAGCAGGTGCGGATTCGATGATCGCACGCGCTTCCGGCGTGAATTCGGCAAATAGATCGAGTAATTTTTCCCGGCGCGATGCTGGATCTCTTCCCGTCTCGGGTGGGACTGTCGCGACTGCAAGGGAGGCGGAAACGCCATAGAAAGGCGCGATGCCGCATATTTTGCCGAGTCCGTAATAACCGGTCGGATTTTTCGGCGCCCGGTAGTTCTGCGGCATCCACCACATCCAGGCGCCCCATCCATACGACTTCACGAAACCGGGGCCGAAGACAAGTTCGCGAATCGATGAACGAATTCCGTCCGCGCCGATAACAAGGTCGTATCGCTCTTCCCTGCCATCGCTCATGACGACTATGACACTGTCCGCTTGCCGCATTATATTCATAACGCGGGTTCCGAAGCGCACATCGACCCCGCCGAGCAGCTCGTAGAGTGCACGATGCAAGTCCTCCCGTTTTATGACGACGGCCGGCCCATGATGCTTGAGCGCATCCGGCTTGATTATTTTCATGAGACGGCCGTGCTGATCTCGCACAATGTCTTCGCTGTATTCGAACCCTTTCTCGTCGAGCACATGCTCGACCCCGAGTTTTTTCATTATATTTCTGCCCGCACCCCAAAAGCCGATCAAGTAGCCGATGGTGCTGAATCGCGGCGCCTTCTCAATAAGCGTGATCTCCGCTACGCCGTTCATTTGCAAAAAGGCAGCGCACGTGCACCCTGCAATGCCGCCCCCCACAATGAGCACTTTCATAGCGCCACTATATCCTCCGGTGCGTACTTTGCTATGATCCGACAAAATGACTTTCTCGGTACTCAATTGGAATATTCAACATGGACGCAATCATAAGACCGGCTTTTGGCCGCCGCTTGTGACGCGCGCGCGAGCGCAGGCGACGCTCGATTCCATTGCGGAACGTATCTCAAGCAAAGATGCCGACATCATCGCCGTGCAGGAAATCGACAAGGATTCATTTTTAAGCGGCTATTTCGATCAGGTCCAATATTTGAATGCCCGATTGCATTACCCGTATGTTTTCTATGCGCCGAGCTGCACCATCGCTTTCGGCGCGAGCGTGTACGAATCCGGGACGGCGATCTTTTCTCGATTCCCGCTCGAAAACTGCTCATCACATCGGTTCGGATTCACCTTCCCCACTGATCGCATGGGGTTCGCGCTTGCGGACACCACTATCAACAATGAGCGCGTTACCATCGTCTGCGCGCATCTCACGTGGATAGATTGGCTTCATGCGAATGTGCGCAAAGATCAGTTTATTCAGATGCGCGAGGCGCTCACATCGCGCGCGGGCCGGCTGATCGTCGCGGGCGATTTTAATTGCGACGCACGTGATGCGTCGCTGCGGAGTTTTATGAAAGAATTGCGCCTGGAAACGCACGAGCTTGATGAAGGGGGTAACGAGACGAGCCATGCATGGGCGCCGTATGAGCGCATCGACTGGATATTTGCACGGGATCTGCATCTCAACTCGTATGTGACGCTGCCGGGGATTTTGTCAGATCATTTAGCGATTTTGGCAAAGTACACATTCTGATTGTGCGGGGCACAAGGCGTACTATACTGTCGGCATATGCACTACATGAATTTCGGTCCCGGATACGGGATGGGCGATTACGGGCTGGGCTGGGGCTTTCCCCTCGTCGGTTCCCTCTTTTTAATCGTGATCCTTTGGAGCCTGCTTTGGAAAGGGCTCGCGCTCTGGCGCGCCGCAAAACGGGGCGATATGTGGTGGTTCATCGCGTTCCTCATCCTGAACACCGCTGGACTTCTTGAGATCGTATACCTCTTTATTGTGACCGGCGCGAAGCTCTCAGATTTTACGAAACCGACGACGCACGAACCGCACAATCATCAATAGCTATCTTCTGCCGCGTAAGGCTGCGGCGAAATTGACCAGCGCGAGCGTGATGAGGCTCACGATCGCGAGCGCGAAGCTTGCTTCAAAAAGCTTGAGTACAAGGAGGAGTGCGCCGAAAAGAACAACGTTGGTGGCCATGAACGCGACGTTGCGATAGACCGACGCCGTGACCGGGTCCCCGACACGTCGGCCGTATTCGCATATCGCTGTATCGAGCGGCACCATGATGAAATACGCGCAAA
>JAFAPB010000014.1 GCA_019247335.1 Candidatus Kaiserbacteria bacterium | reverse complement strand
GACCCCGCAAAGACATACTACGAGAATTGGGAAGAGGGCCCCTTTAACGGCTTCGCGGACGGCATTGTTTTCCCGACGGGCGCGTCGCGTTTCAAATACCTGGGATTTGATATCAGCTACCCGCTCGGGATCGCGGCGGGGCCGCTTTTGAATGCGAAGTTCGTCAAAGCCGCGCTCGAAAAAGGCTTCGACGTGCCGGTCTACAAGACCGTGCGCACGCGCGAGAAGCCATGCAATGAGTGGCCGAATGTGCTTCCGGTAGCGGTCGAGGGCGACCTCTCGCTCGAGCAAGCCGCGAAAGGACTCACCGTGAAAGATGAGTACACTGAGCCGCTCGCGATCACGAATTCATTCGGCAATCCCTCGTATCCGGCGGACGTCTGGCAAAAGGATATTCGCGAGCTTATGGCCTACGCGAAGACGCGCACGGGACAGATGGTGTGTGGCATGATCGAAGGCACGCGCTGGGATGCGTCCGCTACCGAAGCCGATTTCGTCGCTGATTGGGTGCTCGCCGCGAAGATGATGAAAGAGACCGGCGTGCATGCGATCGAGGCGAATTTTTCCTGCCCCAACGAGGGCGACCGAGTAAAAAAGCTCCTCTGCTACGACGCCGAGATGTCGGCAAAAATCGCGGAAGCGATCAAAAAAGAGATTGGGGAGATGCCGCTCGTCATCAAAATCTCGTATTTCGACAACGAGGCAGAGCTTGAAGATGTCGTGACCAAAGTCGGACCTTTTGTCCAGGGCATTGCGGCGATCAATACGATCCCCGCGCCGGTCTATAAAAAAGACGGCACGCAGGCGCTTCCGGGCGGCGAGTGGCGGCTCAAAAGCGGTATCTGCGGAAAACCCATCAAATGGGCCGGGCTCGATATGGTGAAGCGGCTCAAGGTTCTCCGCGAGAAACATGGTTTGTATTTCGATATCGTCGGCGTCGGGGGCGTGACGACGCCGCAAGATTTCAAGGAATATCGCGACGCGGGCGCCGATCTCGTCATGACGGCGACAGCGGCGATGTGGAATCCGTACCTTGCCAAAGAGATCAAAGACGCGTACCCGGATGCTTGAGCAATTAAAAGCGCGCGCGGAAGAGGCGAGCGCGGAGCGCATATTTCCGGGCTGCGTGATCGGCCTCATGCGAGACGACGAGCAGCTTATCCTGCCATTCGGTACGCTCGCGTATGGCGAAGAGATAGTACGGAGCGATACGGTCTACGATCTCGCCTCCGTCACCAAATCGATCCCGACCGCATCGCTCGCGTTACTTCTGATCGAGGATGGGATGATCGCGCTTAATGACTCGGTAAAGAAATACATTCCGGAACTTGCGAATGATTACGGCGCGACGATCGAGGACCTTTTGCGCTATCGCGTGCGCGGTATTCGCATGTCGACGCTGCCGTTCTCATCATTCGAAGAGGTCCGCACGGCAATTTTCGAAAGCGGCTTTACCGCGCCGCCCGGAGAATCGAGCTACACGAACTTACCAGCGTTTTTGATCGGGATCGTGCTCGAGCGGGTTACCGGCGCATCGCTCGCCGCGCTCGCAGATGAACGACTGTTCGGGCCGCTCGAAATGCGAGCGACGACCTTTTTCCCGACGGCGAGCGATTGCTCGCCGACCGAGATCGATACACGCGGCGAAGTGAAGGGGCTTCCGCACGATGAGAGCGCGTACAAATTCGCCGCAGCTCGCCGCACGGTGGGCCATGCGGGGCTTTTTTCTACAGCCGACGATCTTCTTACATACGCGAAGCATTTACTCGGCGATCCCGATAGCGCGATCGTGCGGGGGGCAAGATCCGGCCTCGGCTGGACACGCAACGAATCTTTTTTTATGGGAAAGCTCGCACGAGCAGAAGTTTTCGGCAAAACCGGTTTTACCGGTGCCAGTATCGTTATTGATATCGAGCGACAGCTGGCGCTTGTTATTCTCTCGAATCGCACGTATCCCAAGCGACCCGCTGATGCCGCCGAAACAACATCGGCAGTAAATCACTTTCGATCGGAAATCGCTGATATAGTATCGGCATGACGACGCACGACGAACAAAGGCGGATTTGGAACGAAGAACACGCAAAGCCGCACGTGCTTTTACAGATGGATTCAGGCGAAGCTTCAGGTGGCGTCGTAAAATTCATGGATTTTTTGGCCGGACGGAACTTGCCGCGTATGAGCGGTCTTGAAATGGGCTGCGGCAAAGGGCGTAACGTTATCTGGCTGGCCTTGCATGGGGTCGAGGCGCACGGCTTTGATTTTGCCGAAACGGCGATCGCCGAAGGACGCAAGCGCGCGACTGATGCTGGGCTTAATGGGAAAGAGATTTTTTCGGTTGCTGACGCGACTGCGCGCTGGCCTTATGCGGACGCTTCCTTTGATTTCGGCGTTGATTGCTTTGCGTCGACCGATATCGAGTCGCCTGAAGGACGGAGATTCGCTATCTCCGAAATGCTGCGGGTGTTGAAACCGGGCGGTCACCTCATGTCCTACCTCCTTTCAATGGATGATGAATTTCAAAAGGAAATGATCGAACAATCGCCGGCCGGCGAGCGTGGCGCATTTACGCATCCTACCGGTAAGTGGGAGAAGTCGTTCACTGCCGACGAGATCAAAGAACTTTACCAAGGATTCGAACTCGTGATTCAGGAACGCATGGCAAAGACATCGGAATTTAACGGAAAAAAATACGCAAGCAATCACTTTTGGACCGTCTTTCGCAAACCCTAGAGCCTTTGTGATACAGTGGCCGCTATGTGCGGCATCTTCGGTTTTACGACGGAGAACGCCAAGAATGCCGGCGAAGTTTTGATCGACGGCCTCTCAAGCCTTGAGTATCGCGGCTATGATTCCGCCGGCATCTTCACGCCGGAAAGCGGTGCCGTAAAAGCCGTCGGGCCTGCATCGCATCTGAAGCGCAAAATGCCGGCTGGCTTTTTCGGGCGAAGCGGCATCGCTCACTTGCGCTGGGCGACGCACGGCGAGCCGACGGAAGAGAATGCGCACCCGCATACCGATTGCGAAGGCGAGGTGTGGCTGGTGCACAATGGCATCGTCGAGAATTTCAAAGAACTTAAGACTAAGCTCGCCGCCGCGGGGCACACCTTCGCATCGCAGACCGACACCGAGATCATCGCGCATCTCGTCGAAGAGCATCTGAAGACGGAGCCGGATTTTGCAAAAGCGGCGATCGCGGCGATCAACGAGATCCGCGGCACGTACGGTATCGCCATGCAATATCGCGCGGATCCTTCTAAGATCGTCGTTGCGCGCATGGGTTCGCCGGTCGTTATCGGTATCGGCGAGCATGAGCGATTCGTCGCTTCCGACCCGTCGCCGATCCTCCGTCACACGCGCGACGTGGTGTACCTCGAAGACGGCGAGGTCGCGATCCTCACGCCCGAGAGCCATGAGATCTACAAACTGCATGGCGCCCCGGTAGAGCGCGCCGCCGAGCGGATCGAGTGGGACGCTGCAGCGGCGCAGCGCGGCGGCTATGAGCATTTCATGCTGAAAGAAATCATGGAAGAAGCCGATGCGGTCCGTAATACCTCACTCGGCCGCCTCATCGAAAAAGAAGGGATGGTCAAACTCGGCGGTCTCGAATCGGTCGAGGAGAAATTGAAGCAGGTGAAGCGAATCATCTTGGTCGCGTGTGGTACCGCCTCATACGCGGCGCTTGCCGGCGAGTACATGATCGAAGAACATGCGCGCATTCCTGTCGAGGTCGATATCGCGTCCGAATTTCGATATCGAACGCCCGTCATTAACGACGATACCGCGGTCGTCGCTGTTTCACAATCCGGCGAGACACTCGACACGCTTGAGGCGATTCGCGAAGGGAAGCGGCGCGGCGCGCTCACGCTCGGCATAGTCAATGCGGTGGGTTCCACGATCGCACGCGAGACGGACGCCGGCGTCTATTTGCACGCGGGACCGGAGATTAGCGTCGCCTCGACGAAAGCGTACGTCTCGCAATTGACCGCGCTTGCGCTCTTCACACTCTTCCTTGGCCGTCAGCGCGGTGTTTCGATCGAAGAAGGCCGCGTCATTGCTGAAGCGCTCAAGGCGCTGCCCGAGCGGATCGAGGAGATCTATAAACGCACAAAAGATATTCAAAGAATCGCGAAGAAGTACGCCGATGCGCGCGACTTTCTTTTCATTGGACGCAAATACAATCTCGCGACCGCATTCGAAGGCGCATTGAAATTAAAAGAGACATCGTACGTGCACGCGGAGGGCTGCGGCGCGGGGGAGATGAAGCACGGGCACCTCGCAATGATCGACGAGCACTTTCCTACGGTCGCGATCGCGCCGTCCGATAGCGTGTATGAAAAGACCGCATCAAATATACAGGAGATCAGGACCCGCAAGGGGCCGGTCATCGCGATCGCGACCGACGGCAACGAGGAGATCAAAGAACTTGCGAACGATGTGATGTATATACCGAAGACGATCGACATGCTCACTCCCATTCTTGCGGTCGTGCCGCTCCACTTGTTTGCGTACTATTTCGCGCGCCAAAAGGGCATCAACGTCGATCGACCGCGCAACCTCGCGAAATCGGTCACGGTGGAATAATGAACA
>JAFAPB010000033.1 GCA_019247335.1 Candidatus Kaiserbacteria bacterium | reverse complement strand
TGCCGACGCCGAGCATGATGCCGCAGGTCGCGACGTAAAGCGCATTCAGGATGTCTTCGAGCGCGCACAGGAGCGCAAACGAGACTTCGATGGTACGTGGGTGGGTCAATGATTCCTCCTCGGGGCTTGCACGACTCTAGCGGCTCGGCTCAACCCCGTCAATTCGCGCATTTTGAAAAGGACGCTATGATGACTCCGCTATGGCAAAAGGCGCTACCGTCACCGTCGAAGGAATGATCGCCTCACACAATGCAAAGCCGTATCGCGGCGTCATCTCAATTGATCCCGCGACAGGACTCATTGCGGACGTAAAGAAGGGGAAGGCGAAATCAAGCGACTACGTTTTCGGAGACGAGTGCCTCATCTTCCCGGGCTTCGGCGATGTACACATTCATGCGCGCGAGGACGAGACCGCAAAGCAGAATTACAAGGAAGAGTACGCGACGGCTGCCGCAGCCGCGCTCCACGGCGGCGTCACGCACGTCTGCGCGATGCCGAACACACCAAACCCCGTCGTCGGCAAAAAGGAGCTCGACTGGCACCGCGCCCGCGTCGCACAGCTGAATGCGCCGGTTTCCATCCTCAATTATCTCGGCATCGATTCGAAGACGAAGCCGCTCGGTAAGCCAGGCGAGTATTTCTATAAATTGTATTTCGGCAAATCGGTGGGCGATCTCACGGTCACTTATGCGAGCGATCTAGACCTGATTCTCTCGCGCTATAAGGGTCAGCTTGTCTCGTTCCACGTGGAATACGAGCCGATCGTACAGGCCTCGGCCGGCGGGAAAACGCATTCCGATCGCCGACCCGTCGAATGCGTGAACGAAGGCCTGCGGCTTCTTCTGCCCATCATCGAGAAATACAAGATCAAGGCGAAGCTCTGCCACTGGTCGACCGGCGGCGAGAGCTTTGAGATGATCGCGGAATATCGAAAGCGCGGCTGCGATATCGTGCTCGAAGTTTCTCCCTTGCATTTGCTATTCGACACCTCGATGACCGATACCGATCCCTCGCTCTGGCTCAAGATCCAGATGAATCCGGCGGTGCAGGCGCCCGAACATCGTGCCGCGCTCATTAAAGGACTGAAAGAAAATTTCATTCAATTCATCGCGACGGATCATGCGCCGCACACCGAAGAAGAGAAGCACTCCGCGTTCGCAAAATTCAAAGATGAGTTCCCGGGTAAGAGCAATAAAGAGATCGCCGAGCTGCTTCGCGAGAAAGACGAGGCGCGCTTCCTCGCGACATGTGTCGAGAATAATCACAGCGGCGCACCGTGGCTCGACACCTACGCGCTCGTTTGTGCATGGCTCATGCGCGAGCATACATTTACGCCGCAAGATATCGCGCGCGTCTCCGCGTACAATCCGGGGCGCTTTGTAAATCCGCATTTGAAGAAGCAGTTCCCGAAAAAGAAGTTCGGCAAGGGCTTCGGCGAGATCAAGAAAGGGTTTATGGGCTCTCTGACCGTGCTCAATATAAAGAAGGGAACGAAAGTCGACCGCAAAGACCTGAAGACGAAAGTGGGATGGTCGGCGCTTGAAGGGAGGACCATGCCGGGATCGGTCGAAGCGGTCTTTGTCGCGGGCAAACGATACTGATTCCGCACGCAGAGAGCCGGGTATATACTGGCTCTCCATGAAGAAAAAGGTCCCGGTGGGCAAGCGCAGGGCAGGCAATTCCAAGGCGGCGCTCGCACTCCACAAGAAGCTTGCTGGCAAGATCCGCATTATGCCTGCGGCGCCGGTGAGAAACCGCACCGAGCTCGCGCTCGTCTACACACCTGGCGTTGCTGCCGTTTCCAGCTTTGTCGCGGAACATAAAGAAGCGGCTCGCGAATACACTATGAAAGGCCGCACGGTGGCGGTTATCTCCGACGGCTCGGCGGTCCTAGGGCTCGGCAACATCAAAGCGCTCGGCGCGCTCCCGGTCATGGAAGGGAAGAGCGTGCTTTTTAAGACGTTCGCCGGGCTCGACGCGGTACCCATCGTACTCGATACGCAGGATGCCGATGAGATCGTCGAGACGGTCATCCGCATCGCGCCGGCATTCGGCGGCATCAATTTGGAAGATATCGCCGCGCCGAAATGCTTCGACATCGAGCGGCGTGTCATCGACGCGCTCGATATTCCGGTCATGCACGACGATCAGCACGGGACCGCGATCGTCGTTCTCGCGGGCCTCTTGAATGCGCTTACGGTCGTGAAGAAAAAGATCTCGAGCATCGCCATCGTGATTTCCGGCGCCGGTGCTGCGGGTACGGCGATCGCGCTCCTCTTGCATAAAGCAGGCGCAAAAAATATCATCGTGCTCGATTCGCACGGCATTATCGACGCAACGCGTCTCGAGGCGCACAAGAAAATGCTCGCACAATTTACGAATCCGAATCACCTGCGCGGCGGCTTACATGAGGCGTTAACCGACGCCGACGTACTGATCGGCGTCTCCGGGCCCGGGCTTGCGAATGCAGACGATATACGCCACATGAATAAAAATGCGATCGTCTTCGCGCTGGCAAATCCCGTACCCGAGATCATGCCGGACGAAGCGAAGAGAGGCGGTGCGAAAGTGATCGCGACCGGCCGATCGGATTTTCCGAATCAGATCAACAATTCGCTCGCGTTCCCCGGCGTTTTCCGCGGCGCGATCGATCATCACGTCCGCCGTATCACCGATGAACACAAGATAAAAGCGGCGAAAGCGATCGCGGCACTCGTGAAAAAGCCGACGCTGGAGAAAATCGTGCCCGACATGTTCGACAAACGCGTCGCTCTCGCTGTCGCGAAAGTCATTCGGTGAGTCTATAATCCGCGGAGCCGTCCGTAGCTCAATGGTTAGAGCACCGAGCTTATACCTCGGTGGTTCCTGGTTCGAGTCCAGGCGGACGGACAAAAAGTGGATGCGCCCTTTCGAGCGCATCTCATTCAACGAACGGGCGGACGAACTGACGCAGAAATCGCCGCCGACTGGCGCGCAGCCGCTCGATTTCCGCGACGAACGCCTTGTTTGCGCGCTCCGCGGTGAGCGCGGCGTAGAATGTCGCTTCGCGTTTTACCGCCGTCGCTAGATCGCGCTCGAAGTCGAGTCCCACGGCGATCGCCGCCACCTCGTAGCCGAACATTCGAGCTACTTGGATCGCGAGCGTCGCCGTAGTGCCGAATGCGATCGCGTCGTCGACAAGCAGAACTCGTTTCCGCCGTTCCTCGCAAGGCGAAAGGCATTTGTACGGCACGCACGGAATGTCGCGTCCCTCGTTTTCTTTTATGAGCGCCGCGAGCCGTAGTGCATATTCGTCGCCGCCGGTCGGAATACTCACGATCATCTCGTACCAGAGTCGCGACGCCGCAATCTGTTGGTAGAGCAGCTTCGTGAGACGGGGCAGCTCTCTTGCAGCAGCGGAATTCTCATGCGGGTTCATATTGCCGGTCGCGATACCCGTAGCTGATAGCGTGATGGCGCCCCCGTGTACCAATCGGCACACGAGCGGCGTCAGTACGTCGATGCCATCGTGTGCCATGCGCACCTCCCTAACTTGCCTGCTTATACGTTTATCAATGGGATTTGTCCAGCCGTGATACATTTTCGTCATGGCGCACATTCACGAGAAGATCGATTTCACCGCGAGCATCTACATCGTCCGCGACAACACGATACTGCTGCACCGCCATAAGCGGCTCGGGATCTGGCTCGCGCCCGGCGGGCATGTCGAGCTCGACGAGGATCCGACCCAGGCCGCGATCCGCGAAGCAAAAGAAGAAACGGGACTCGATGTCGACCTTGTCGGGGAGTCACGCGAGTACGATTCCATCTACGGCGCACGCGATCTCGTGCGACCGCGCTTTTTGAATCGACATTTCTATGACGAGGCGCGTACGCACGAGCATGTCGATCTGGCATTTCTCGCGCGTGCGCCGAAGGGCGAGGCGCGGCATGAGGAAGCGGGGAAGGAGATCCGTTGGTTCACGAAGGCAGAACTTGAGAGCGGCGAATATGACATCGTTGCCGATGTGCGGCATCACGCGCTCGTCGCGCTCGAAGAGCTCGCCTCATGAAAATAGGCGCTGTGAATAGCGCTATAAGCCGGTTTTTCACGTGTCAGAATGACACTATGCGTCTTTTTTCGGCCTCCGCGTTCGCCGGCGCGCTTTTCGCGTTCGTGATCGCATTCCTCCCGCAGGCAGCAGCAGCAGCGAACATCAGCGTTTCGATCGGCGATGATTATTTTTCGGGACAGACGATCGATATCAGCGCCGGAGACACGGTCACCTGGACCAACAACGGCAAAATGCCGCATACGGTGACGGCCGACAACAATTCCTTCGGCAGCCAGACCTTGCAGCCGGGACAAAGCTATACGCAGACCTTCTCGCAGGCCGGGAATTACCCGTATTACTGCAAATTCCACGGTGCGCCGGGGGGATCGGGGATGAGCGGCCTCGTGCGCGTCGTCGCGGCGGATAACACGGTGCCCCAGACTCAGGCGGTCACGCAGAGCCAGAGCGTCGCAACTCAAACCCAGGTCCAGACCCAGACGGTGCCCGTAACGACTGACACGTCTGCGACCGCGCAGGCACAGGCGCTTCTGCTGCAGATCATGCAATTGCAGCAGATACTCGCTGCCTCGCGCGCGAATACCGCGACACAAGCGAGCGCGGCAGCGGCGCCGATTGGCGGATACGTCTGTCCCAATATCGGCCGCACGCTGAAGCCGGGCATGAGCGGCGATGACGTATTGCGCCTCCAGCAGTACCTCGCGACCGACTCGAGCGTGTATCCGGAAGGTCTTGCATCGGGATATTTTGGCTCGCTTACGCAGGCTGCGGTGCAGCGCTGGCAGATCAAGTACAACATCGTCTCCGGCGGCTCGCCCGACGCGACCGGTTTCGGACAGGTCGGTCCTCGTACAGCAGCCGCGATCGCGCTGCAATGCTCACAACGGAGTGTTGCGGTAACGCCGCTTCAGACCCCGACTCAAACACCGGTGCAAACGCCGGTGCAGACACCGGTAACAACGCCGCAAGATACGGTCGGCGGCTTCATCCAGGTGACTCCGGTCACGGGTGATGCGCCGCTCACCGTCTCCGTCCAGGCGACGGTCAACACCACGAATTCCTGTACGGGCGCGATCTATCTCCTGAATTGGGGCGACAATACGGCCCCGAAGGGAATCCCTGTGTCGGGCAATCTCTGCGCCCCGCTCGCGCAAACCTACACGCATGTCTATCAATACGGCGGCTCGTATACGATCGCGCTTACCTCGGGTACGCATTCATCGAGCGCGACGATTTACGTGAACGGCCCGGCCGCGCCGAGCGCGACTTCAACCCCGCCGAACGCGACATCGACCGCGCCGTCGATCACGGTGGATTCGCCGAGCGGGGGACAGAACGTCTCCGCCGGCGGCGTAGTGCAGATCGGCTGGCATTCGAGCAATATTCCGGCCGGATCGCAGATCGCGATCGATCTCTACACCGGGGCAGGGCTAAAGGTCTCGCAGAATGACATGATCGCGCTCACCTCATATTTCTCCGGCACCCTGCCATGGACGGTGCCGGGCGCGGCGGGATCGCAGACGTGCCCTGCTGTCTATCCGTCGGGCCTTTGCGGTACGACGATCCCGACCGGCTCGTACAAGATCCGCGCGACCGTCTACCCGGCGGCCACCAACGGCAGCACCTTCGGCGCGCCGATCACCGCCGACGACAGCGGGATCTTCACCATCATCGCCTCACAGACAACAGCAACAACGACGACAGGCAACCTGTCTTTCAACGGCTCGCCCCTCTCCGGCACGGCGCCGCTCTCGGTCAACTTTGCGGTGAGTGGTGGGGGAGCTACATACCCCGGCGGCATACGGATCGATTACGGAGACGGCAACAGTGATCGGATCTGTCAGCCGGGGACCGCGTGTGGCCAGAACACGATCTCGCACACATACGCGACGGCAGGTACCTATAAAGCACAGATCACCGCCGTTGCGGCGACCGGTCCCGTTACCCGTGCGATCACAGTGACGGCGAGTTATGACGCCTCGCAATATGAATACGGCCCGCTGTACGTCGGTCCATCGTCCAACGGCAATACGCTCGGTGTGACGGCGACCTTCGACCTGCCGACCGCATGCACCGGCTTCCGCCTCTCGTGGGGCGACGGCTCGAACGACGCGGTACAGACCAATACTTCGAGCTGCGCGGCAACGCCGGTCACCAAGACTTTTACACATAGCTACGCGCGCGGCGGCTCATATAACGTCATACTGAACCGCGGTGCCGATCTGTCGCAGGCCGACAGCACGAGCATCCTTATCTCAAATTAACCATATGAAATATCTCATCGGGCGTGCGCTTATGATCGCGATCGTCGCAGTCGCGGTCGCGCCGGTTTTTGTTTCCGCGCTCACCGCGGACGATCTCAATGCACAGATCGCGGCACTCATGCAGCAAGTCGCTTCGCTCCAGTCGAAACTCTCAACGCCCGCGCAGACGAGCGTGCAGAACATGACGACGAATGCGAATAGCACGAACAGCACGAACAAACCGTCCGTTTGCCCGAACCTGATGCGGCAGCTTTCGCGCGGTGCAAGCGGCGACGATGTCTTCTCGCTGCAGCGGTATCTGCTCTCGCAAGGACTTCTGACGGCGGATGCGCTCAACGGCACGTACAACGCGCAGACGGAAAACGCGGTACAGAAATGGCAGGCGCGCTATGGCATCGTCTCATCAGGGTCGCCCTCGACGACCGGATGGGGAAATATCGGCCCTCGCACGATTAAATTGATAGCTTTGAATTGCCCGCCTGTTACAAGCAGCAATTCGACGAATGGCCAGTGCCCGATCGCTGCGCGACCGCAGAGCGCGTGCCTCGGATCATGGCAAGCCGTCACTGATGCGCGCGGGTGCACCGCGAGTTGGAATTGCGTCGTACAACTACCCGCATCGTCCAGTACGAAACAAACAACGCCGCCGGCGAATCAATGCCCGGTCGCCGCGCGCCCACAGACCGCATGCGCGGGCTCGTGGAGCGCGGTGGTGGGTGCCAACGGCTGCACCGCATACTGGCAATGTGCGATCACGCTCCCTGGCTACGATTCTTCGACCAACACGCTCACGAGTCCGGCCTCGTGCCCGACCTACAAGGATCCCGTCTGCGGTACCGATGAGCACCTCGTCTCGAGCGGCACGGATTCGCACAATTGTCCTTTGCCGCAGCACTGCACGCGCAATGTCTATTAATTAGTAATTTATAAATAAACTTATTCACCGTATGGCACTCCGTTCATCGATCGTCGCGCTCATCGCAGCGCTCTTTAGTTTCGCGCTCCTCTCGGCGCCGCAGGCAACGCACGCCGACAATGTCACGATCTCCATCATCGACGGCTCCTTTGCGACGCCCTCGATCGCGGTGCCGGGGGGGGACACGGTCACCTGGACCAACAACGATGCGATGGATCATACGGTGACCTCCGACACCGGGCTCTTCGACAGCGGGACGCTCCACCCGGGTCAGAGCTACACGAAGACATTCACAACGGCGGGCGATTTCGGCTACCACTGCAAATTCCACGGCGCGCCCGGAAGCGGCATGTTCGGCGCGGTTACCGTAGTCGGTACTGGCACGGGCACGGGAACCGGTACTGGAACTGGTACCGGAACAGGCACAGGCACCGGTACTGGGACAGGAACGGGGACCGGTACAGGCACCGGCACATCGAATCAGTGCCCGGCAGGACAGGCCTGGCAGCAGTCGTGTCCGATGAATTCAAGCTCAGGCGGCACCAACAGCTGCACCTGGGGCTGCTACTCCACGACGCCGCCGGATCAATCCAGCAGTTCGGGCAACTCGGTCGTGGACAGTTTGCGTGCGCAAATAAACGCACTCCTCGCGCAGCTCGGCACGTTGACCGGGAATAATACCGACAACGGCAATACGACGACCTCGACCGGCGGACGATGCCCGGTCCTCTCGCGCATTCTTACGCTCGGCTCGACCGGCGCGGATGTGACCGACCTCCAGAATTTCCTGAAGGGTGAAGGCTACTTCGATGGCGACGCGACGGGCTTCTACGGTCCCGTCACGATGCAGGCGGTGCAAAAATGGCAGAGCGATATGGGCATCGTCTCGAGCGGCACGGCCGACTCGACCGGCTGGGGCGCCGTCGGGCCCGCGACGCGCACCAAGATCATGGCGCGCTGCAGCAACCGCAGCGGATTCACGATCCCCGGCTCCGTGACGCTCATCCCCGGACAGACCGCCGTATCGACCGACAGCAAACTTTCGCTCACGCTCACGCAGATCGAATCTGCGCAAACGGCGACGGTCGGCTCGACCCCGGTACCGTCTGCGGCGGACGTTGACGCAAGCGTATCAGGTAGCGTCTCGCATCTCGTGCTTGTTACCGGCTCGACGACCGTCGCGAGCGGGTATTCTTTGAAGCTCAACTTCCTCTCGAGCGCGAATGCGACGATCGCTGTCGCTAAAACAGGGACGGGCACGGGCACGGGAACCGGAACAGGAACCGGAACGGGAACAGGGACCGGCACGGGGACTGGTGGCGTACTCGCTGCGACGCCGAAATCGGGCATCTCGCCGCTCACCGTCCGATTTACCTGGCCCATTACGTCCTTACACGCTGCCGCTGATTACGCACTCGATTTCGGTGACGGCGCGACTGGCAAACCCGACACTCCGCCCGCCGGCGCGCAGACGTTCGGTGTCACGCACACGTACGCCGCCGATGGCATCTATCCGGCGACGTTGCGCGTCGCCGCCGGCGCTGATTTCTCGAATATCGGCACGGTAACCATTCGTGTCGGTGTGAAGAACGCCGGCAACTGCGTCGCGATCACGCACACCATGCAGGAAGAAGATACCGATGCGACGACCGGGGGAGATGTCTCCAAGCTGCAGGCCTTCCTCGCGAAAGATGTGAATATCTATCCGGAAGGCAAAGTGACCGGCTTCTACGGACCCGCGACCATGCACGCGGTCCAGCGTTGGCAGGCAGCCAACGGCATCGTCTCATCCGGCACGCCGGAGACGACCGGCTACGGCAACGTCGGCAAAAAGACGCTCGCAGCGATCAGCCAAGGCTGCGTCGATAATTCCGCGAGCCAGCTCAAGGTCTCGTGGAGCTCGGCAGGACCGAACGCAAATATGACGTGCACGCAGATCAACGAGCCGTCCGATCCGGACACGTGGAGTGACAACTACCTCTGCACTTCGCGCCCGATCGGTCTGCAGTGGTCGTACGCCGGGAAGATCGATGGCATGAACTGTACCTCGCTCAATGTCCCGTCGGAACCGGGAGCACAGGCGTGGGCCGACAACTATCTCTGCCTCCCTTCGAATAGTGCATACACGCTGACGTGGTCAACCTCCGGCCCCGTAGCGAATAAATCCTGCGTACAGATTTCCGAAGCTGCCGATCACGACGGCTGGACCAACAACTACCTCTGCTTCGATCCGGCGGTCACTGTGGTCACGGGTTCACCCACGAATTCCAGCATTCTCACTGCCGATCCTGCAACCGGCACGGCGCCGCTTTCCGTGAAATTCACCGCCAATGTGAACCAGGGCCTTGGCGTATTCCAGATCGACTTCGGCGATAATTCGCTCTCGCAAACCTTCGCGTGCACGCAGGGCGTCGCGAACTGCCCGTCGAGCTGGACGGTGAATCACACGTACGCCTCGAACGGACAATACACCGCGAAGCTCCAGAGCCTCGGCACGAGCGACACGATTGATGCCAACTGCGCCGCCGGGTCCGATTGCGCGACCATCATCGGCGCGGCTAACACACAGATCAAGACGGTGCTCGGCACCGCAAGCGTGAATGTAGCGGCGAAGACGTGCCCGACCGGCCAGACCCTCAACAACGGCGGACAATGCGTACCGAACACGTGCCCCACGGGACAGACACGCGATAACAACGGCGCATGCGTGGCGATCACTTGCGATTCCGGCAAGGTTCTCGATACCAACGGCAACTGCGTGGTCGACGTCTGTCCGAACATCGACGGCGTCCAGACGAGCGTGCCCTCTGATAAAGTCCTGACCAACGGACAATGCGTCGCTCCGCCTCCGCCGGCAGCAGCGTGCACAAGCTCGAAATTCGGTGCACAAGTGCAGCACTTCGAAGGCCTCGTGCGCTTCCCGCTGCCTGGATCTGGCATGTCGAATCTCGAGTTCATCAACTTCCCGGGAACGGACACGAAGGGTGGAGGTTTCGGCGCAAGCGCATATGCGACCGCTTCGGAATATCTCTCGATCCTCTGGGGCACGCCGACCTCGATCAGCTACCAGAGCGGCGCGACGGTGCGAGCCGACGACAGTTGGTATACCGGCGCAAGCGGCACCGGCGTGCCCGCCAACGTGAATTGTGCGATCCCGGGTTCGCACTGCGTGACCTATACCTGCAATAACGGTTCGTGGAGCGCCGGCGGCGGGGCAACGGCTTCTGCGAGCGTAGCGCGTAGCGACCAAGGCATCGGCGGCGGAGCTGCGGCGCCCCTCATGAGCGTGAACGTGGGCGGCTATGCGCAGCCGACGCAGGCATGCGGCCAGGGTTTCAGCTGGTGCTCGCTTGGCCAGAGCTTTGCGTGCCTCCCGTCCTCCATCTGCGGCCAATAGGCAATCCCCATAAAGGCAAAAAAGCCGAAAAGGCGCTGCTACAATGAGGGCATTATCGTAGCAGCGCCTTTTACATGTATAAAAAATTAGCCCCGCTCCTCATCGGCACCGCGCTCATCAGCGCGTATTTCCTGCCGGCCGCTCCCGCATATGCGGTTTGTGCGATGCAGTATCCCACCGTCGCGACGATCGCAGGTACCACCCAGCAAGGCGACTATACGACCTTCACGCTCTCGCATGCCGCCGCCTTCAACGCGGCACTCTTCCCGAACTCGAGCACCAATATCGATCAGTACAATTCGCTCGCTACCGCATATGCGCAGAATAATTTCCAGGTGCCTTCGCAATATGCGTATGTCCCGTATACGGGCGAAGACGCGACGACGATTCAGAATAATCTCCGCATCTCCGTGCCGACTGCGGCAATACCGACCTCGAACCTGTATCCCAACGGAAACATCGTTGTAATGGGTCCGCCGGGGGGCGGCGCGTGCAATCAGTACGGATTCGTCGGCTTCTTCGACACGACCGGCACTATTTATTACGCCGTCTCGCAGAGTACCGGCAGCTTTTCCTACGGCTCCGACACGCTGACGATCACGCCGACGACTCCGCAATACGATTGCTCGACCGATTCGTCGGGCGATACGACATGCAAGGTCCCGATGATCTACTCGATGAATGGCGCGACGAAAACGGTGCAGTCGGATCCGACAGTCGGCGGCACCGGTCGCGTAACGCTCTCTGGGAATTTCTCAATTGGCTGGCTGGTGAAGAGCACTTACATGACGCTCCCCGACAATATGTGGATGGAGGATTTCAGTCCGTCCGCCATCGTTCATACGATCTCGTTCGGCAAGCCGACAACACCGCAGCCTGATTCGAATCTGCAGGCTTTGATCAATTCGCTGGTCGCGCAAGTAAAGGCGCTGCAAGCGAAGCTCGCGGAGCTCCTCCAGGGCCGACACACGCCGCCGCCGAGTCCGCCGACGCCGCCCTCCCCGGGCTCGCAGTGCGTGCGGCTCTCGAATAGTCTCTCCGTGGACGACACCGATGCCGACACCGATGGGGAAGTGACGCTCTTGCAGCAATTTCTCGCGCAAGATCCGTCGATCTATCCAGAAGGCAAGATTAGCGGCTACTTCGGGCCAGCGACAATGCGTGCGGTACAGCGCTGGCAGTCGCGCATGGGCATCATTACCTCCGGCTCGCCGGAAACGACCGGCTACGGATATGTCGGGCCGAAGACGCGCGCAGCGATGGCACAGGCATGCAGCGGCGATGACTGGCGGCAGCAGCCGCCTCCGCCTCCGCCGAGCGGCTTCACTGCAACACCGCGATCAGGTTCCGCGCCGCTTACCGTCGCGTTCTCCAATCCGATCTCAAGCGCGGACAACAACTTCAGCGTGAGCTACAAAGTCGATTACGGCGATGGCACAAACGGTCTTATGCAAAAGCACGCGACCGCTTGTCCCGTGCTTGCAGGAAGCACTGATTCAACGGGATGTGGTGGCGGCTCATGGGATTCAACACATACGTACGCATCAAGCGGCACTTATACCGCGACCCTGCATAAGCTCGTCTCTTCGAGTTTCGCCCAGGACGACAACTGCAACGGCGATTGTGGCTCCATCCTCGACATCGCGAATCGCGCCGATGATATTGTCGTCGGTACGCAGACGATCACGGTCGGCGGAGGCCGCTGTAACGGAGCGTCCGATGCGAATTGTCCGAATATAACATTGACCGCAACGCCGAATTCGGGCGCCGCGCCGCTTTCCGTGACGTTCGCCTGGAACGGTGTCACGCCGACATCGATTGATTACGGCGACGGCACCGTCGTACAAATCGCTACCATCGCCCTCTATCCCGCGCCGACTGCCGGAACCATACAGCACACCTATAGCGGGAACGGCACCTATACCGCGCGGCTCTACAAAGATACATGCCCTGCGGGTGCCCAGTGCTTCGTCGGACCGCAACAGGTCGGCAGCGCGACGGTCACCGTCGGCGGAGGCACATCCGGCGTTACACTTGACCCGACGCCAAGTTCAGGCCAAGCGCCACTTCCCGTGCATTTCCGCATCACGGCCGGCAGCCAAAATAGCCAGTACACCGTTGATTTCGGAGACGGAACGACAGGGAACGTGACAGCGACACCGCCGCCCTGTGCCTCCACGGTAACTTGTCCGTTCATCGGACAGGCGGACCACACGTACGCAACGAATGGCACGTATACCGCAAAGCTCCGCAGAACGCCGGGCGCGAACGAATCGAATTGCTACGGCGTAGATTGCTGGGTCGTCGCTCGCGCGACGATCACTGTCGGCGGTACGACGAATAACACGATGACCGCGACGCCGAATTCCGGCGCGGCACCGCTCACGGTCACCTTCAGCGGCACTGCGAGCGGCAACTACAGCATCGATTACGGCGACGGCAGCGTCTATCAGTCCCCGATCTGCGATCCGCTTCCGGACGGTACGGGATGCGGCTCGCATCAGTTCACGCAAACGCACACGTATACGACGCAGGGCTCGTATGCGGTGAAGCTCAACGGTCAACAGACGGGGACTATCACGGTCAATGGGGTCTCGGGCCCTGCATTCAGCGGCACGCCGACATCCGGCGCGGTCCCGCTCACCGTGAGCTTCACGTCGAATTCGATTCCGGCAGGCTACGTGCTCGACTTCGGTGACGGGGCGACGGGATCGCTCGTCCTTTCATCTGCGTGCTCATCGTGCGCGACTGCGACACACACCTACGCCGGCACGGGCATCTTCGACGCGCAGCTCTACACGCCGGCGAGCAACAACACGAGAAGCGTGATCGGCACCGTCCGCATCTACGCGGGCGTTACGCCGCCGTCTTCGAGCATGATCACGCTCACGGCACCGACAAGCGCAGCGCAGGGGAGCGACATCACGCTCTCATGGGCGACGCAGAATCCGCCGTCGAATGCGAATGTGGTGCTCAACGTGAGCGAGCTCGGCCGCATCCAGCAGGGTCTTCCCATCACCGGCACCTTCACTTGGCATATACCGGGATCGAACTGCAACGCGAATGGCCAGTGCACCGCGATGACCGATAATCCGTACGTGTGGTACACCGCTGCCGGCTCGACGTACCATCTCTATGCCTCGCTCTATACGCCTGCAGGCGCATCGCTCGGCGGCGGGCTGCTCGCCCCGTCCAATGATCTCAAATATGTCGCGTCGTCGACGCCGATCGCTCTAACCATCAACGCGCCGGGAACGGGAACCGGTACCGGAACAGGAACCGGTACAGGCACCGGAACGGGAACGACTTCCGGCGTGCCTACGACAGTGCAGCAAAAGTATGACGGACTCGTGCCGGTCTACGGATCATCGTTCGGCGTCACGATGTCGAAATGCACGAAGGGGAGCACGACCGCATGGACGGTGACGGGAAGCGGCGGCTACACCGGCGCGACCTACTACTACGACGGCAGCGGCACGCTCCTCGGCACGGTGACCTTCCAGGACACGCCGCCGTATACATCGGGCACCGCGCCGTTCGACACGACACAGTACTCGTGCGTCCAGGTCCAGACGACCGGATCGCAAGGCTACTAATCACTCGTGATGGATCTCCGCGCCTGCGTTCTCGACGCGCAGGCGGAGTGCCGCGTGCTTTGAAAGCGTCGTATCAGCTTCGACAAGCGCGCGCGCTTCAGTGCGCGCGGCCTCGATAAGACGCGGGTTTTTTAGCGCCTCCATGCCGATGTCGGACACACCCCACTGCTTTCTGCCGTAGAGATCTCCCGCGCCGCGGTTCTCGAGGTCGCTCTCCGCGAGCTTGAATCCGTCGGCGCTCGCTTCGAGGGCGCGCAGTCGCTTGAACGAGACGTCACTTTTCGTTTCCGGAAGAAGAAAACAGAACGGCGGGTGCGATGAGCGCATAACGCGCCCCCGCAACTGATGCAGCTGCGCGAGCCCGAAGCGCTCCGCGCCTTCGATCATGATCGAGGTCGCGTTCGGGACGTTCACGCCGACCTCGACGACGGACGTCGCGACCAAAATATCGATCTTCCCTTCGCTGAATGCTTTCATGACCGCATCCTTTTGTGCCGGTTTTAAGGAGCCGTGCAGGAGTCCCACCGTATATTCAGGAAACACATCTTTTTGCAGACGCGCCGCCTCCGCTTTCGCGGATTTTGCCTGGACAGCATTCCATTTATCGGGATCGGGTTCGTCGATACGCGGGCAGATCACATAAGCCTGTCGACCCTTCTGGAGTTCGCCGCGCACGCGCTCATAGGCATCGGCGCGCTCCTCGGGCTTTACGATCTTCGTGGTGATCTTCGCGCGACCGGGCGGGAGCTCATCGAGTACGGAAAGATCGAGGTCGCCGTACATCGTGAGTGCGAGGGTGCGCGGGATCGGCGTCGCTGTCATCGAAAGAAAATGCGGCGAAGCATCGCCCTTGTGGGCGAGGGCGCGCCGCTGTTTCGTGCCGAAACGGTGCTGCTCGTCAACGATCGCGTACGCGAGGTGCATGAATTTTACGGATTTTTGAATAAGTGCGTGCGTCCCGATCAGCATCGCAATTTCCCCGTTGCCGACCCACTTCAGAAGTTGCACGCGCGAGATCGGGGTCGGCTTGTCGCGGGAGATCTTCGAGGGGTATTTCCACGCGCCCGATCCCGTGATGAGCGCGATGTTGATAGGAAGTTCTTTGAAGTACTCCAC